>CAZKNW010000569.1:0-2976 GCA_964554035.1 uncultured Verrucomicrobiota bacterium | reverse complement strand
GGAGGCGGTGACGTAGTCATGGTGGCCATCTCCCAGGCGGTCCGAGCGGACCATTACCGATGTGCCACCCATGTTGAGCGCGGCCTCGGCATCGGACCATTTGTCACTGATGACAAAGGACTGGTCGAGTGGGATATGGTGCTTGTGGGATGCCTCCTGAAACATGCCGATCTCAGGCTTGTGGCAAGGGCATGGGTCGGACTCCTCGTGTGGACAGATAAGGATGTCATCCAAGGGGAGCTTGTGGTTGAGTATGCGATGCATCATGTCCAGTTCCCTCCTGGGAAGGGCACCTTCGCAGACTCCGGGTTGGTTGGTGGTCACGATCAACAAAAATCCCGCTTCCTTCAGTTGGGTAAGCGGGGCCTTCACTTCTTCGATGACCCTGAATTCCTCTACGGTGAGAGGCGAGCCGTGGTAAAGGCGGGATTCGGTGTACCGGTTCAGTATCCCGTCCCTTTCTAAGAACACAGCCGGTTTCATGGTTATCACATTAAGCAGATTACCCACCATGTCAGCATGAATATTTAAACAATCGTGAAAACTTTTTCACAGGTGTTGTTAACGTGAAAAAGGGACTGGCCGAAGCATGGAAGGAAACACGTTGAATTCATTGGGAAAAAGGCGGAAAAGGAATCCCGTCCCATGAACAAGAAGCCATCCCTTACCCTGTTTCAAAGACTGATTCCGTTGTCGTTCTTCTTGATCGCATTCTCAGCAATGACAACTGCGGCGGAAAAAAATGCACTCGAGTCATGGATCAACAAGGCAGACAGGTCCGTCCACTGGGAAAAGCTTTCCGCAGTGGACAAGAAGGGTTTCCAATGCCTCACTCTGAAACTGCATTCGCAGGTCTGGCAGGGCATCCCATGGACCCATTCCATGAGGGTGGTGATGCCACCCGAGTTGAAGAGGGAGAAGACGACGCTTCTCTTCATTACCGGTGATGGAAAAGCCGACAAACTGGATGAGATCCTGATCAGCTATGCCGCCGGGACGGGCATGATCGCGGCGTGCGTCCTCGATGTTCCCAATCAGCCCCTGTTTGATGGCAGGAAGGAGGATGCCCTGATTGCGTATACGCTCAGGCGCTTCCTTGAGACGGGTGACAAGGAATGGCCGCTTCTGTTCCCCATGGTCAAGAGTTCCATGAGGGCGATGGATTCCGTACAGGCCGCTGCAGAACTGGAGTGGGGGCAGAAGATTGAGAAGTTCATCGTGACGGGAGCCTCCAAGAGGGGATGGACCACCTGGTTGACCGGGGCCGTGGACGAGCGTGTCTGCGGCATAGCTCCCATGGTCATCGATACCCTCAACATGAAGGTTCAGCTGAAATGGGCCCAGCAGGTTTATGGCAAGCAGAGTGAGATGATCGGCGACTACACGGACATCCGGCTTCATGAACGCATGGATGATCCCGGCGTGGTCCGAGTTCGTAGTTGGATTGATCCCTGGTTCTACCGTGAACGCTTCACCATGCCCAAGCTGATCCTGCTTGGAACCAATGACCCCTATTGGACCGTCGATTCCATGAGGCACTACTATTCCGACATCCCAGGACCCAAGCTCGTCCATCAGACTCCCAATGCAGGGCATAACCTCGGTTCCGGCAAGGAGGCCCTTCAGTCACTCATCGCGTGGTCTCGACTGGTTGCCGATGGCATCGAGACGCCTGGATTCGAATGGTCCTTTGAGGATGACAAGGAGAAGGGAACCACGACTGCCAAATGGACGTTTTCCCATCCTGCGAAGAGCCTGACCCTCTGGAAGGCGGTCTCGGGGACTCGTGACTTCAGAAACGCGAAATGGGAACCGGAGAAGGTGGAGGTGAAGGCCGATGCCCGCGAATGGAAGCAGACCTTCTCCAATCCCAAGCAGGGCTTCCTGGCCGTCATGCTCGAGGCAGGGCTGGTGGTCGATGGAGGCACCGTTCTCGATGTGTCATCCAGGGTGAAGGTCCTGCCGGACTTCGATGATCCTGAGGTCACGCGTGATTCCTTCAACTTCCGCAGACCGGCCAATGATGCGGAACTCGAGAAGTGGCTTGAGAACATGGTGGTCTATCATGACTTCTCCGAGAGCGAGGTACAGCTGGCGACCGGACTGACCATTCCTGAGATCCGCCGGGGTATGGCCAAGTTCAAGATCAGCAGCCGGAAGCGAATCCAGCGCAAACCGGGCGACCCATTGGTGGTCCTGCCCTATCCGGGAGGGAGGCACCCAAGGATCGGTTTCCTTGAAGGCGCCATTGATCCGCAGAGGGAGACCAAGCTTTCCATCTTCACGCCATGGGATGCGGACAGCTATGTCGTTGCCGACATACCCGAGGCCATCTGGTCCAATCTCGGTTTGACCTACCTGGCCCATACACACGTTGAGACCGTCTGGGACAAGCAGGGCATTGCGATGGAGCCAGAAGAGTGGCAACGACATGCCGATGGTTCCTATTCCATGGACAGGACCCTGCCGAACGGCATCACCTTTGGAACCAGGGCCATGCCGCGAAAGGACGGTGTGCTGATGGAGATGTGGCTGAAGAACGGCACCTCGGAGGCGCTTTCAGGAATGCGGGTCCAGAACTGCATCATGCTGAAGGGCGCCGAGGGCTTCACCGACCACTCCAACGAGAACAAGGTCTTCAAGTCCCCTTTTGCAGCCGTCCGGAACGGGGCGGGGGACAAGTGGGTGATCACCGCGTGGACACCCTGTCATCGCCCCTGGGGAAACATCAAATGCCCCTGCATGCATTCCGATCCCAAGTTTCCGGATGCCAATCCGGGCCAGACCGTGCGACTCAAGGGCTGGCTCAGCTTCTTCGAAGGAAAGGATATCGAGACGGAGTTGAACCGGCTTGTGAAGGAATTCGACTGGTTGGCCTTTCAGTAGTAGCTGCGGTCGGCAGACCGTGGGGAGGGAGGTGTCGGAATGACTAAATACCCAAGCACCCAAATACCCAAGGAAGCCCGAAGGTTTGAA
>CAZKNW010000568.1:0-2978 GCA_964554035.1 uncultured Verrucomicrobiota bacterium | reverse complement strand
TTGAAGAAGAGCAGGGTGGGGGCATTGCCTTCCGGTTGGTAAAGCACCGGGTTCCATGTGGGCCAGCGATGCCCGTCGTATTGAACGCCGTTGGCAACCTCCTTGGGACCGGACCAGGTACCGCCATCGTTGTAGCTCACCCAGATGCCGACGTCCTTGGCCTTTTCCTTGGTGCCACCGAACCAGGCAACCACGAGCCCACGTGAGGTCTCGCAAATGGTGGAGGCATGGCACTGAGGGAACTTTGCCTTGGTGAAGACGAAGTCCTCGCTGATCCATCCAGGAAACTTGGGAGCCGACATCTTCTTCGGCGCCCGATGGGTGATCTGCTCCTTGGCGTAGGCGATGCCGTCATCGTGGGGCAGGTAGTAGAGACGTCCGTTTTCCGCACCGACGAGAAGGTCCGGCTTGCCGTCCTGATCGAAGTCGCAGGCAGCGGGGCTGGAGGTGTGACCGGCGACGTTTCGTTTCGCAAGGTTGCCGATCTTCTTGAGGATGACCTTGGAACCGCTGTCCGCACAGTTCCGATACCAGGTGGCGTTTTCCGAGTTCACGAGCAGATCCATGCGGCCATCCTGGTCCCAGTCCACCAGGGCCAGCTTGTAGCGGCCTGAACGCCCCACGCTCTTGTTGTTCAGCTGGATGGGAGCTCCGTCCTCATCGATAAAGATGCGTTGTGCCGCTCCGTTCCTCGGGCGGAAGGTGAGGTAGCCTTCCTGGTCCAGGCAGACGAGGTCCATCTTTCCGTCACCGTTCCAGTCATGGGCGAGCGGGGTGGTGCGCCACTGGGTGAGGGCATCCTGTCTTTCGGTCTGCCACCAATACCATTTCGGCGGCAGCTCGCCGGTTTTCCAGTCGATGGGTTGATCCACCAGTTTGCCGCCTTCATTGCGGAGGATGCCGATCCGGGACCAGATGGAGTTGTAGATGATGTCGAGGTCCTTGTCGTTGTCCCAGTCGGCCACGGAAAGGGTGGTGTATCCCCACTTGGCTTCACAGGGACCCTGGATGGATCCGGATGGGCCGGCGAGCACTCGAAAGGTTTCGCGGCGGCCATTGGGATGGGTGATGTCCAGCAGTGTGGGTGCGGCCCATCGTGGACGGCCGTTGGCTCCCTTTCCGAGGTTCTCGAAGAAACCGATGTAGCCTGCCGTATTGCCGCAGAGGATGTCCTCGTCGCCATCTCCATCCCAATCGGCGGCAAAGGGCGTCGCAAGGGCACCGAACTTCAAGGTGTCGGCTTCCTGCTGGAAGTAGACGGGCTGACGAAAGACGGGTTGTCCCGCATTCAGGGCACCGGTGTTCTCGACCAGCGCCACGCGGCCGTCTTCGTCACCCACGACCAGGTCGAGGTCTCCATCCGCATCCCAGTCCACCGCGGTGGGTGTGATCATCTGGAGATCCATGACAAGCGGCCTGCCATCCGAGCCGTTGAGCTTGAGCCCGGTCGCATACTCGGGCTTCTTCCGTGTTCCGATGTTCTTGAAGTAGGTGAAACCATCGAGGAACTCACCACAGAGCAGGTCCAGGTCTCCATCCCCATCGAAGTCGGCAAAGTTGGGGGAGGGCCAGCCGTAGACCTCGATGTCCGTGCCGGCTGCCTTGATCCGGTGGGGCGACTTGCTGTAGTCGGGCTTCTGGTCGTTTCCCTGGTTCTCGATCAGGTAGACATTTCCACGCAACGGACCGTTGTGCCAGACGCCGTTGATGTCGTAGGCGTTGTCCCAACCATAATCCGTCCAGTCACCGGTGCCGACGATGAGGTCGTGGTCTCCATCCCCATCGAAGTCGACATGACGCCACATGTTGGCGCGGACGCCGTTTTCATGGATGTTGGTCTTGTGGTAGATCTTGGTGGCCTTGCTGAAATCGAAGCGCCCGTTCTTGTCGCGCCGGTATTCATAGCCCGGCTTGAGGACGCGGGCCTCCTTGCCGACGTGGCTGATCTGGAAGTTGTGGGTGCAGTCGCCGATGCGCTTGCCCGCCTTGAAGACCGGCATCTTCTCCTTCGGATTCTGTGACGCGTTCTCAAAGAAGTAGACGCCTCGGGAGGGCTTGTCCGGGCAGGCGACAAGGAGATCCATGTCGCCGTCATTGTCGTAGTCTAGGGGCATGGGCCATGCCCAGAGGCCGACACCCAGGTCCACCTTCAGACCGGGGTTGTTGTATTCGAGTGGCAGCAGCTTCCAGTCGTCCGCGGCGATCGCCGAAGAGGAAAGAAGGCTCAGGCAAAGGAGGGTTGATACGCGTTTCATGATGCAGATTCCTGTGAAATGATTCTTTCTGGGAGGAGACCGGTGGCTTCAAACGAACCGAGCCAGCGGGCCACCTCGTTGCGTTCCTTCTCGCGGAAGGGTTCAAGTGGTTCGGCCATGTAGCCGGAACAGGTGCCCAGCATGTCAAAGGCGCACTTGAGGCCTTTCAGGTAGGAGGACGGGTGGGATCCGAACTTATAGAGTCCGCCGAGCTGGTTCAATGTCTCCTCGTGGATGGCCACCTTTTCCGTGTCTCCATTGGCGAGGGCCTCGTAGAGGGAAACCAGCAACCTTGGGGCAATGTTGGCTCCACCGGTCACGCCTCCGGCGGCACCGAGTTTCATGGATTCCACCAAGAGATGCTCCGGTCCCACCAGAACCGGCCATCCGGGACGATGTTCCCTGGCAACACGGGTGGCCATTTCCATGTAGCCGAGGTCACCCGAGCTGTCCTTGAATCCGATGACGGATTCGTGATGGATCAGTGAGACAAGGGTTTCCTCCGCGATCGACACCTTGGTGCAGCTGGGCATGTTGTAAAGCAGCAGGGGCAGGGGGAGGTTGTCCAACAGCGTCTCGTACCAGTATTTCACCTCGGGCTGGTCGACGGGAAAGTAGAAGGGCGGGGCTGCCACCGCGGCGGCGGCCTCCAGCTCCCTCGCCGTTTCCGCCAGCTCGAGGCATTCGGTCATGGAGGTCTCGGTGATGCCGACATAGAGCGGC
>CAZKNW010000567.1:0-2981 GCA_964554035.1 uncultured Verrucomicrobiota bacterium | reverse complement strand
ATCCTTCTGCGCGGCTCCGTAGCCGACAATCGCCTGCTTCACCTTCCTGGGTGCGAGCTCGTAGATCACCAGCCCACCCTCCGCAACAGCGGCAAGGGATGCGCCCCTCGCCTCCCCCATGGTGAGCGCCGTCCGGTAATTCTGTGCGTAAAAAAGCCCCTCAATCACACAGACTTCAGGCGAATGCCGTTCAACGACCTTCCTGATCCCCAAGGCGATTCTGGCAAGACATTGTGATCTTCGCAGAGAGGACGGGCACTCAATCACCCCCAGGTCAAGCAGGACAGGCGTCGGCTTCTCAATACGGATCACGCCAAATCCCGTGCCCCGCAGGGATGGATCGATACCAATCACGACCTGCCCTTGAACAGCAGGCAGATAGGAGTCGCTGGAACCGGTAGAAGGGGCTTCCTTTCCTCCGCCCTGAACCCGGGAAACCATGGCCTCGAACTGTTTTGCCGTTACGCCCATCGATGGCGCGAGGTTAGGCCCAAACAAAAGGGGATAAAAGGAGGAACCTTGCCGGTTCAACCTCGAGAGGCAGGTTCCGGGACCCGTCCTAGACCCCGACTGTCACACCCTCCTCGGTAAAGGCGTGCTCCATGATGTCGGCAAGGTCGGACGGGCTGTAGGGCTTGGGAAGATAGTTTTCGCCCTCGGTCAGCTTCATCCCCTCACAGATCAACTCGGGAGAGTAGCCGCTGGTGTAGATCACCTTCAGGAGGGGGTTCTGCGAACGCATCTGCTCGGCGAGGTCCCGTCCCGAAATACCACCCGGCATCACCATGTCGGTCAGGAGAAGATCCACCTCGTCGCCATGCTCACGCCAAAGGTCGAGGGCCTCCGGGCCCGAGGCGGCAAGGATCGTCTTGTAGCCATAATGCTGAAGCGTCGCAGCCACGATCCGGCGCAGGGCCTTCTCATCCTCAGCCACCAGTACCGTTTTGAATCCAACCGAGACATGGCGTCGGGGAAGCTTGACCGGAGCCTGGTCAATCCGCTCCGTACTGATGGGAAGGTAGACGCGGAACGTCGTCCCCTCGCCTTCCACGGAATCCAGCTCGATCCATCCCTTGTGCTGCTTGACGAGGCCATAAACCGTGGCGAGTCCCATCCCGGTGCCCTTGCCCACGCCCTTGGTCGTGAAAAAGGGTTCAAAGATCCGTTGCTGGACACTTTCCGGCATTCCCACCCCGTGGTCCTCGACCGTGACGCAGATGAAATTTCCGGAACGTGCCTCCGGACGGTTGCCAAGATCGGACCGATCGAAAAAGGCCGCCTTGGTCCGAATGCAGAGCAACCCGCCATCAGGCATGGAGTCGCGCGCATTCACGGCCAGGTTCATGATGACCTGCTCGACAGCACAGACATCCGCAAAGACCGGCGGGAGTTCCACACCAAGATCCAGTTCCAGGGTGTAGTTTTCCCCGATGAGGCGCCGCACCATGTTGGCCGTGTCCGAGACGAGTCCGTTGACACAAAGGGTCTTTCGTCGGATGACCTGCTTCCTGCTGAAGGCAAGCAGCTGGCGGGTAAGCGAGGCGGCTCGTTCGGCGGCCTCACCAACCTGGCTCAGCGTGTCCTGGACATCCTCATCCATGTCATCAGACATCATCTGGAGATCGATGTGTCCCCGTATGACGGTGAGGATGTTGTTGAAATCGTGTGCCACCCCGGCCGCCAACTGCCCGACCGCCTCCATCTTCTGGGACTGTCTCAACTGGCTTTCGAGGTTCACCCTTTCCGTCACGTCCTGGGCAATCAGAAGCAGATGCGGATCCGCACCCAACCTGAAGATTTCAGCCGAGATCTGTAGCGAACGCTTCTTGTTGTCCTTCCGCCTCAGGCTGCAGGAATGATTTCGCAGGGCACGGTTCGCCAGAAGGGCGTCAAAGATCTTCTCCTGGACGGCCTGCCCCTTGAACAGGTCAAGATCCTTGAAGGACTGGAAGATCAGCTCGTTTCTTTCATACCCGGTCAGTTCACAGTATGCCTCATTGACATCAACATGTCGCTGCTCCTCAAGTGTCAGGATCGCCATGGGCATCGGGTTGCTCTTGAAGGCCCTGGAGAAACGTTCTTCAGAGACCTGGAGGGCCTGCTGTGCCCGGGCGCGCTCCTCGATTTCCCGCTTGAGCTTGGCATTGGCCCTTTCCAGTTCTGCGGTGCGATCACCCACCTGCCGGTCAAGCAGTTCCAGTTGCTTGTCTGCCTGCTGCGTGACTTCCCACTTGTTCGTCAAGGCATGTGCCAGCTGCATCACCTCCACATTGTCGAAGGGCTTCTTCAGGATGACCATGCTGTCCGAATGCCCAAGCTTGAGGGTGATCTCGTTCCACGAATAATCCGAGTAGGCGGTGCAGATGACGATCTGAAGGTCTCCATGTCTTTCCCAGATCCTCGAGATGGTCTCGATCCCATCCCAGCCCGGAGGCATCCGCACATCAACAAAGGCCATGGAATAAGGACGCCCTTCAGCTGCGGCCTTGGAAACCATCTCGAGCCCTTCCTGTCCCTGGAAAGCCGAATCGATCTCAAAGCGGCTCTTCACGCAGGCAGCGACCGGTTCGTCGAGCTCCTCATCCTCAAAAAGACTGTTCTCCAGCTCATCGAGGGCGCTTTGACCGGCAGGCCCACCACCAAGGATTTTTCTGAAATCCTCGTGGATGGCAGGATTGTCATCAATGATGAGAATCCTTTTGTTGGGTATCAGGGCACGGTCGTTCATGTTCAATCTTCCTGAGTTTAATCGGTAGAAACCACCTCCCGCTTTATTGACATGTCCGGATCTTGGTCATCCAGGTCCGTTGCATTGGCAAATCCGCCTGCATCGGGAACCGAGGCTGGAAGCAGAAGGGTGAAGGTTGCACCCAGGCCGCTTCCTTCACTTTCCACCCGCAAGGCACCTCCCATCTCACGCGCGGCCAGGGCACCGCTATGGAGCCCGAATCCGTGCCCTTGTCTCCTCGTGGTGAAGCCGT
>CAZKNW010000566.1:0-2988 GCA_964554035.1 uncultured Verrucomicrobiota bacterium | reverse complement strand
CCATGCGTCGAAGAGCTCCCCGGTCCGCCGGGGGGCTTTTTCGCATGATAGGATCCGGCGGATCCGTCGGATCATTTGAGCAAGGGCGCAAGCTCCTTGCTGATCTTTTCCATCCTGCGACGGTTGGTGCCTAGGTCCGAGTAACCGATTCGGGAAGCGGAACGGAAGTGAACTACCTTGTCGTCCCCATCCACAAGGAACTCGACGTCGTCAGGGTATCCAATGAGCCGGGTCCGGAAGACGGTTCCCAGATAAGTTGTGGTTTGCTCGATGATCTTGGTGCGTTGTTTTGATTTTACGTAATCGGCGATCTTCAGGATCACCTCGTCTTCTCCGCAGGAAAAAGGGATGGGAGCCATCTTTTTCTGGTCATCCTGTGCCTGGGTGCTGACGCAGTTGGGGCTGGCAGGACAGGGGGCGAGTCGTCCCTGTTCGACACCCAGATTGGCAGGGCGGGGGACCCATCGGGCCGCGATCATCTGGATGGCGAAACCGCCGATGGCCAGGAGACTGACGAGGATCAGGTAGGTATACATGCGCCTGCGGGAGGATGACTTGTCTTTCGTTGTCTGCAATTTGTTACGGAGAATTGTTTTGAAAGAATTCAGAGGTGGTTTAGGAAGGGGCCGCGTGAATTCGAGGATAGGACGTTTGAGATGAACATTTCGAGACTGGTTGTTTTCATGATCGTTGGAACCATGCTGTTGATCCAGTGTGGATGCAGTTCCACAAAAAAGCTGGCTGTCAACATGGTGGGAGATGCCCTGGCGGGTGGAGGAGAGACCTGGTCGTCCGACAATGACCCTGAGTTGATCCGTGAGGCCCTGCCTTTCAGCCTGAAGCTGGTGGAGTCCCTTCTGGCGGAAAGCCCCGAGCACGACGGTCTGCTCTTCACGGCGGCCAGTGGCTTTACGCAGTATGCCTATGCCTTTGTGCAGATGGATGCCGAACGCATCGCCGACCAGGATTTCGAGAAGGCGCTTGAGATGAAGGCGAGGGCGAGGAAGCTCTACATTCGGGGGCGTGATTATGGTTTTCGCGGCCTCGAGGCCCGGCACAAGGGTTTCCGTGAAGCCTTTCTCGACGATCCTGATACGGCCATCCTCAAGACCGACGCGAAGGACCTGCCGATGCTTTACTGGACGGCGGTCTCGTGGGTGTCGGCCATTTCCATCGACAAGACGGACATGGAGGCGATCGGGGATCTTCCTTATGTGACGGTTCTGGTGGACCGCGCTCTGGAACTGGATCCCGACTGGAACCAGGGAGCCCTTTATTCGCTGATGATCACCTTCGCCATGAACCGGCAGGATCTGGAGGGCGAACCCGAAGCCGTCGCACGTGAGTTTTTCGAGAAGGCGAAGGAAGCCACCGGTGGGCAGGATGCCAGCATCTATGTGTCCCTTGCCGAATCGGTCTGCATTCCCAGACAGGACAAGGCCGAGTTCAAGGAACTGATGAACAAGGCCCTGGCTGTGGACGTGGATGTCCGGAAGGAATCCCGCCTGCTGAACACCCTCATGCAGAAGCGTGCGGAATGGCTTCTATCCAGGACCGATGAGTTGTTCTTTTGAGTCGCCTTGAGAAACTTCGAATGAATCCGGCCACAGACTGTCCTTCTTATTATCCGATGAAAATGACGCGTTCCCTTTTGATCCTTCTTGCGATGATGCTGGTTCCCGGCGTCTTTGCAGCTGAGCCCCTGCACATCAAACTGGCCACCATTGCGCCGGCAGGCACGTCCTATCACCTCGCATTGCGGAAGCTGGAGCAGGACTGGGAGAAGGCGTCTGGCGGTAGAATCAAGGTCACGGTCTTTGCAGGTGGTGTACAGGGCGGCGAGATCGCCATGGCACAGCGCCTGAAGCTCAACAGCCTTCAAGCCGGCCTCTTCACCGCCAGCGGACTGGCAAAGCTCGAACCAAGGGTCAACGGGTTGCAGAGTGTGCCCATGGTCTTCCGCTCGCTTGAGGAGAAGGAGTATGTCGTCGAGAAGATGGGCGGGAAGATCGAGAAGATGCTGGAGGACAAGGGGCTCGTTGTCCTTGCCTGGACCGACGCCGGATGGGTGCGCTGGTTTTCCAAGACCAAGGCGGTGACCCCGGATGAAATGCGCAAGCTCAAGGTCTATTCGTGGGCCGGTGATCCCGAGGCGGAGAAGGCCTACCGAGCCGCCAACTTCCAGTCGGTGCCCCTGGAGACCGGAGAGATCCTGACCGGTTTGAAAACCGGGCTGATCGATTCGATCACCATGCCCCCGTTTGCCGCCAACGCCATGCAGGTCTACCGCGAGACGCCGCACATGCTCGACCTGGACTGGGGTGTGATCGTGGGAGCCATCGTCATCAACAAGGAGACCTGGGACAAGGTGCCTGACGACGTCAAGGATCGCCTTGGGAAATCGGCGGCTGGAGCCGGAAAGATCATCCAGGCCCTGGGCCGGAGAGAGGCCGAACAGTCGGTTGAGGTCATGAAGGACAAGTGGGGGCTCCAAGTCCATCATGTGGACGAGGCCACGGTGGAGGAGTGGAGAAAGACCGCGGCTTCCACGCACGAGGCCATTCGAGGAGGCTTGATTCCTGATGAGATCTTCGATGAGTTGATGATGCACCTGAAGGAATACCGGGCCGCGAAGGGGGAGTGACGGTCCCCGTTTCTTGTTGGACGGATTGATGCGGACCCTTCAGATTCCGCCCGTTCCTTTCATCCATGTCTGAAGCGGAAATCCCCAGCACCGAGGAATCTGAGAAGCGACTGGCGGCCATGCCTGCCTGGTTGCGCCGGTTTGTCATAGGGGAGAACGTCCTGATTGCCGTCGTTCTGGGGGCGATGGTGCTACTGCCCCTCATCGAGGCCTTCTTCCGCTTGCTGCACCGCTTCACCGGTCTCGAGATATCCTTCTTCAGTGGCACCATGCCCGTAGTGCAGCACCTGGTGCTCATCCTGGGAATGCTGGGGGGGCTGATTGCCGCGCGGGAGGCGCGGTTG
>CAZKNW010000565.1:0-3003 GCA_964554035.1 uncultured Verrucomicrobiota bacterium | reverse complement strand
TCTCGGCGCTACCGTTAGTGGAATCACCTAAAGCGTTGCCCTCAGTGATTCGTTTTTCATCCCATCTTCCAGCATAGCTCACCCCACCTGCCGGTGGAATAAGCTTACAGAAGCCAGGCTTGCATGAGTGACCTGCGAACAGGCGCGGGGCTGTAGGAGTACACCGCTTTCTCCGCCTCTCGACGAATTATCTAATGACCTCATGCGGCCAAAACCGCTGAACGGATTTGCCAGGTGAATGGGATCCAGCCCGGGAAACAAGTTGCGTTTCCCGGGCCAGGTTCCTCTCTCCTTGGCGTCATGTTTCAGTCTTTCCACAACCCTTTCGAGATTCCTCGTTCACCCTGTCTGGCGGACAGGGCAGGGAAGTTCGGTATTGTAGCTGGACTGGAAATGGTATCCTCGTGTGGAGCGGTGGCCTGCTGATGAACCCTGATCACCGTCGCTGGTGTTCCACATTGATCAAATCAAGGAAGGACGAAGGAGTATGTCCTAATGGACCTGCGACTGAGGAATGACGCCGAGTTGGGCAATGTGGGGCCCAGCCCGAAGGGTTGAGCCAGAAAGGAGCTCCAAGTGTGTTGTGGCTCGGTCACAGACCCACTTGGGTATGCTCCCTCGCAACGCCTTCTTGGAGCTCCTTTCTGACTCAACGCCGGCGATCAGGGTTCATCAGTAGGCCACAACCACAAACCTTCTCCTTCGCACGGAGACGTGCAGATCTCTTACACCTCGAGGATGGTAAAGCTTCGTGAAAGGCCATCACGTTGCATCGGTCCCTTCTCTCTTTCGGGCCGGAACATGATCTGGCTTTTCACGGATCAAATTGGAATGGATGACCGGACTCGCACCGGCTAGGCCCTGGTTGAAAGCCAGGCCGCTCGACTCTTTGCATTCACCCACGATGGCCGCTGGAGTCCGAATTGCACGGACACTTCAAGATCTTCAATCAAGCGTGCAGACTGACTACACCATCCAGCGGATTACTTTGGATCGCTGGTGTGGCAAGAACACTATCCGGCGAAACTCCTTGAAATATGGTCAGGGCAGAGAGATTTGCACTCCCGTCCTCCCCGGTCCGAGCGGCGACGGTCAGAGATCCATGGTGCACTGTCAGTGCCGCCCCAGGCATCGATCGTTTTGGAGACGTTCGTGCGCTGCTGGCGCCCGACATGCTCGGCCCCATTGATGAGATGGGGTATGAAAAATGGTGCGGCTACCGTGAGTTGCACACGGATCTTCTCCTTGGCGGGGAGGGATTCTGCTGTTGAACTACAGCCGCGGAAATTGAATGGAAATGAACAGGACGCGGAACCAGATTGCTCCGCGCCCCATCATTCCAGAAAGGCCACCACTCTGATGGCCCTTCCGTTCAGCTAGGAACTTGTCATGGTGAAACTCTGATATGAATTGGGTTTCGACAAGTTCCCTATATAAAGAACAAACACCATTACAGGATCGCTTTCGCATCTTGCAGCCACAGGTATTTCACGGTGGACGTTTCGGTGTTTATGGGCACACCTCCCACGAGGCCCTTAAATTGTAAATTCAAGTTTTTTGCTGTTGGCGTCTTCGCCGCGGTCGCTGGTCTTTCCAGGGACCTATGTTTGAAACTCAATCGAGTTGTCATTGCGTATCAATCGTCGCTGATCTCTTGTTCCGAATGTCTTCCTAAATGTGTTCTGGGTTCGTTTTGCCAATAAAAAAGCCCTGCTTGGGTGACAAGCAGGGCTTCCAAAAAATCTGGAATGGGTTGCTACCCGCTTGTCCTTTCCGGTGCGTGGATGTCACTGCCTTCAAAGGCGGCTTCATTCAGCTTGCCGTGACAATCATTGCTCGTCTCCTGTCTGTTCATCCGGGCTATTGCCGGATACAGAACGGTGGATGGCTTCTGCCAACCGAGCTGTTGATATGTCCCTAAGTCTGTCATTGGTGATTTACCTCTTCGTTGAGCTCCCAATCAATTGAAAGCGTGCCGTATTAATCCAGCATTCATGGATGTATGTCAAAGGGGTTTTTTGAAAATATATTATATATTTGTTGAGTGTGCCGAAACGGGCTTCGCAAGTGGTTGATTCAAGGGAGTTTGGAGGAGGGACCAAAGGTGCTGGGGAAGGGCGCTGAATGCACGGGTGTTCAGGATCGCTGGTGCTTTTTCAGAGGTAAAGTGGGTGTCATTCAGGGGGCTTTTGGTGGCATTGGGATGAATTCCCGGATTGATCCCGAGGTCCAAGCAGTTCAACCTGATCTGACTCCATTCCTATGAAAAGACTGTTGATTGCTCTTGTCTTGCTTGCATTCGCCTCCGTTGTCACGGCGGCGAAGCAGCCGAATATCGTGTTCTTCTTTACCGACGACCAGACGTCGAGTTCTCTCGCATGTTACGGGCATCCACTGGTGAAGACGCCCAACATTGACCGTCTCGCTGCCGAAGGGACGCGGTTTCAGAACGCTTTTGTCAGCCATTCAATCTGCTGGGTGAGCCGTACCACCATCCTGACCGGACTGATTGGACGAAGCTATGGGACCCCAAGCAATCCAGAGGAGGCCCGCGCCGATGCTGTTGAAACTCTCTATTCTGACATTCTCAGGCAGAATGGCTATCGTACCGGCTATTTCGGGAAATGGCATGCCAAGATGCCCACGGGCTACAGGCAGCAGGACCACTTTGACGAGTTTGAGGCTGTCGGTCGGAATCCGTTCTACAAGAAACAGGCGGATGGATCGTTGCGGCATGAGACGGAGGTCATCGTCGACAAGGGTATCGATTTCATCAAGCGGCAGCCCAAGGACAAGCCCTTTGCGTTGAACATGTGGTTCAATGCCTGTCATGCCGAGGACAGCGACCGTCGCCCCGGGATCGGCATGTTTCCTTGGCCAAGGGCGATGGACGGCATGTACGAGACCGATCATATTGACCCGCCCATGCTCAATGATCCGGAGATCTTCAACAGTCAGCCTGACTTCCTGAAGACCACCATCAATCGGGAACGCTTTTTCTGG
>CAZKNW010000564.1:0-3033 GCA_964554035.1 uncultured Verrucomicrobiota bacterium | reverse complement strand
AGGTAGCCGTTGAAAAAGATGTTTTCGATATTGAGGTGAACGTTGAGCTTCTCCGCCGTCGGCAGAAGCTTGCCTATGGCCTCGCGGGCACGACGGTCACAAACATCATTGGGCGTTGGGTCATGATCCTCGCGCCATGGCATGTGCACGGCGCCCGGCACCACGAGGAGGTTTTCCGTGCCAAGATCGTGGGCGCACTGCATCATCAGGCCTGCAAGTTCCATGCCGCGCGTGCGCTCAGCCGGATCATTGCTGGTCAACGGATAGGGCCAGAAGAGGAAGGAACAGACGCCGCTGATCTCGATCCCGATCTTCTCGGCGAGCATTCGGATCTTCGTATAGTCCTTGGTCCCGTTCTTCGGTGAAAGATCGTTGTCGAGGTCGTAGTTCAGCTCGATGCCATCGAAGCCCGCATCCTTCGCCAGTCGCAGGCAGCGCTCCAGGTCCATACGGTCGGGGTAAGGAAAGGCCCACTGGTTGATCGACTTCTTCATCTTGTAGCGCCTGGTGGAGCGCTTGCGATCATCCGGTCCGCCTTTGCTGCGCTCCTGGGCTGCGGCGATGCTTTGACCCAAGGCCGCTGCACCACCGGCAGCGGCAAGACCGGCACTGATGGCTGAACGGCGGGAGAGACCGGCACCCTTTGCGGATGCGTTTTCATTGGATTGGTGTGTCATGATGCTGGGATGAATGAAACCTTCTGGGAATTACCATTTGAGACTTCCGGCAAGCCCATGACACGGCAAGCAAAATGAAACCCGGACACTGATCAAGCAGGGCGTTACAACTGGTGGATGAAGGGGATTGATGATAGTGAATCCAACCCGTATCCCAACCGTCACTGAACATGCCCACCGGAAGCACCCAAGTCATGATGCCCCCTCTTCTCAAGTCCATTGTCCTGCTGGCTCTCCTGCAAGGCAGCCTCCTCGCAGCTGAAGATGTCGACTGGCCCGTCTACCTGGGTGGCAATAAGAAGAACCTCTATTCTCCGATCGACCAGATCAACCGGGAGAATGTTTCCAGGCTCAAGGTCGCGTGGACCTTTGACACGGGCATGAAGGGAGAATACCAGGCCAACAACCTGATCATCGACGGCATTCTCTATACCCCCGACCAGGCACGCAAGATCGTCGCCCTCAACGCCGCGACAGGTGAGAAGGTCTGGGTCTGGGATCCGGCGGACGAACACACCGGGGCCGGACGAAAGCGCCAGCGTGGGCTCGCTTACTGGGCGAACGAAGATGGAGGTGAGGCACGCCTACTGACGGGAGTGAAGGGACATCTCTTTGCCATCGATCCCAAAACCGGCAAAACGATCCGGAGCTTCGGAAAGAACGGCTCCATCGATCTTCAATCCGGCCTCAACACTCCCGGCGTCGTCTACAAGGACCTCTACATCATCGGGGGGCTCGGAGGAAAGGGCGCCATTCGTGCCTTCGACGTCCGGACCGGCGAAAGGAAATGGATTTTCAACCTGATCCCACATCCGGGTGAATTCGGCCACGACACCTGGCCCAAGGACGCATGGAAAACCGCCACCGGCCTCATGCCATGGTGCGGACAGTCGCTCGATGAGGAACGCGGCATTGTCTATGTGGCCACCAAGACGGCGGAACCTGACTTCTACGGAGGCAGCCGCCATGGTGCCAACCTCTTTGCCAATTCGGTCGTCGCACTGAAGGCCGAGACCGGTGAACGGCTCTGGCACTTCCAAACCGTTCACCACGACCTTTTGGACAAGGATCTCCCCTGCCCGCCTGTGCTCCTGGAAGTCACCCACAATGGAAAGAGGATCCCGGCCGTCGCACAGGGCACCAAGCATGGACTCCTCTTCGCCTTCAATCGCGTCACCGGCGAACCGCTCTGGCCGATCGAGGAACGTCCAGTTCCGCAATCGGACCTGATCGGTGAGAAGGCATGGCCCACGCAACCTTTCCCTACCAAGCCTGCTCCATTGATGCGACAACGCTACACGGAGGAAGACGCCTCCAACATCTCGCCTGAGACCCACCAACTGACCCTCGATCGCATCAAGGCCTCGCCCAACTTTGGCCCGTTCCCCGCCCCGAGCCTCAGGGAGACCGTCATGTTTCCCGGTTTCGATGGTGGCATGGAGTGGGGTGGAGGCGCCGCTGATCCTGATGGCATCTACTATGTGAACGTCAACGAGATGCCATGGCTGCTCCAGATGATCGAAACCCGCCGCGCCGACGGCACACCCATGATCAAGGGGGAAAAGGATTACATGATCTACTGTGCGGCCTGTCATGGGATCGATCGCAAGGGCAACACGCAGATGCAGTTCCCTTCACTTCTGGGAATCGCTGAGCGCAAGACACGTGCCGAGATCGAGCTGATCACCCGCCAGGGAGGCGGACGCATGCGCGGCTATGCCACCATGCCTGAGGCAAGGCGTGCCGCCATCCTCGACTACGTCCTCAGCAACGCCACCGCACCGGGACAGATTACCGAGCAGAAGAAGAATGACGACGGAGACGTCCATGCCGTCAAAGACACCGGAGGGCTCTACGCGTTTGGTGGATTCCGACGCTGGTTGGATCCCGAAGGCTACCCCGCCATCAAGCCACCTTGGGGCACACTGAATGCAGTGGATCTCAACACCGGTGAACTCAAGTGGAAGGTCGTCCTTGGGGAATATCCGGAACTGACCGCTCGCGGCATCCCTCCCACAGGAACCGAAAACTACGGGGGACCGCTGGTCACCGCCGGCGGATTGATCTTCATCGGTGCCACAGCCGACGAGACCTTCCGCGTCTTCGACAAGGAGACCGGAAAGGTCCTCTGGAAAACCAAGCTCCCCTTCGGAGGCAACGCCACACCCAGCACCTACACCGTCGACGGCAAGCAGTACGTCGTCATCTCCGCAGGCGGCGGCAAATCAGGCCGCCCCAGCGGCGGAAGCCTCGTGGCCTTCACCCTGGAGTAGCCTCAATCCAAATCCCAGAGCCCCAACGAAATGGAGGGATAAGCTCCCGCGCATCCCACTTATCAGAGCCTGACATCCTGAGC
>CAZKNW010000563.1:0-3037 GCA_964554035.1 uncultured Verrucomicrobiota bacterium | reverse complement strand
ATGCCCGTTACGACGCGGCGCAGCGGACCTACCGGTATCATCTTGCGCTGATCCTCCTTGGGACGATCTCCACGCACCACGCTCTCCACTTCAAACCGATCAGGAGCCGCATCCCAGAAGGGACGAATCGTGTTCTCGATCCTTTCCCCGATCTTCAACAACTGGTCCAGGTTGTAGCCCGGCGGCGGGATCAGGAGCCCAAAAACGATGTTTCTGTTTCCCTTTGGAAGATAATCCAGTGGAGGAATCAGCAGCCTGATGCCGATAAGCGTGCCGAAGACAAAGACCAGGATGACCGCCAACCTCGAGATCCATGTCCGGTTGATCAGGCCAACGAGCTTCGCCACCTGGTTGGGAATCATGTGAACCAGGTGCTGAAGCGTCGCCATGATTCCACGGCGCTTCTCCACGCCATGACACTCATCCCAGTCGCTCTGTTCCGTATCCTTGGCGCGCAGCAGTCTCGCGGCCGCAGCGGGTATCACCGTCAGTGATACAACAAGACTCAGTGCGACCGCCGCCATGATGGCGTAGGCGATGTCCTTGAACAGCTGGCCCGCGGTTTCCTCGATCATCAGGATTGGGAAGAAGACCGCCATCGTGGTGATGGTGGATGCCACCACCGCACCGGAAACCTCACTGGCACCTTCCTTGGCGGCCGAAACGGCGTCCTTGCCCATCTCAAGATGCCTGAAAATGTTCTCGATCACGACGATGGCATTGTCGACCACCATTCCAACCGCGAAGGCCATGCCCGCCAGGGAAATGATGTTGACTGAGCGTCCCATGGCAACCAGCACCACAATCGCCGCGACCACCGAGATCGGAATGGCAAGCGCGATGATGCCCACCGTCCTGAGGGACCTCAGGAAGAAAAGAAGGGTCAGCGTCGCCAGCACACCACCAAAGAGGATATTGCTCTGCACGAGATCGATCGCATCCTTGACGTAGGTTGTGGCATCATAGACCTGCACAAGTTCCAGTTTTCCATCGATACCCAGGTTGCGGACATGGTCCTCCAGCAATCCACCCGGTGCATTCATCGCGGCAATCTCCTCCTTGAGAAGATCCATGGTTCCAATGAGGTTGGCCCCACGCCGAAGGAGGAAGTTGAAGAAGGGCATCTGGTTCCCTCGTGCCCTGGCCCAGTCGGTCTTCTCCTTGTAGGTCTCCTTGACCTCAGCCACGTCACGGACATAGACCGGACCGTCCGCATCGCGACGAATCAGGGTGTTCATGACCGATTCCGCCGACTCAAAGCGCCCCGTTGAACGAATGCGGATATCCCTTTTCCCCTCCTCCAGCTTTCCCGCGGAGAAATTGCGGTTGGCGTTGGACAGGACGTTGTTCAACTGTCCCCAGGTGATCCTTCTTTCCGCGAGGGCGACCGGGTCGACACGAATCTGGAGTTCCGCCTTGCGACCTCCACGAATACCCACCTGGGCAACACCATCGAGTCGGTCAAAGCGCGGCTTCATGCGTCTCTCCATGAAATCCAGCAGCGTCGTGGTGTCAAAGTTGGTGTCCGTGCATGAGAGCCCCACCCAGGCAATGAAGTCGACCGATTCCGGATCGATGTCCTCGACCACAGGCTGAAGCACCGACTGGGGGTAACCAGGCACCTCATCCAGCTTCTGGAGAACCTCCGCCTTGGCCTCATCAATATCCGTGCCGGTCTGGAACTCCAGCCTGACCACCCCCTGCCCGGCCTTGCTGTTGCTGGTCAGGGAGACCAGTCCCGTCACGTCGCTCAGGACCTTTTCCTGCTCCTCGACGATGTCACTCTCGATCTCTTCCGCCGAGGCACTTTCCCAGAACGTGGTGACGGTGATGACCACCGAATCCACCTCGGGCTTCATCTGCACGGGAACGCTGGTGAAGGCAAGCACACCGGCCAGCAGGGAAAGACAGACGCCAACCGCCACGGAAATGGGCTGGCGGATACAATAATCGACCAGCTTCATGGTTGCTGAGGGGTGGCGGACTGGGCGGCTTGCTGGATCATCAGGGGTTGCCCCGGACGAAGCCGGTCATTCCCTTCCGAAACGACCTGGGCGCCCTCGACGAGAAGGTCGGAAGCGGTGGAAACATAGGAGTAGCCATTCCTCTGGAAGGCGACTTGAACCTGGACCTGAACTGCTGGAGGCATTCCGCCCTCGTCGCCGTCAGCCCGGCTCCGTTCGGTTGAACCAACCAAATAGATCACATCTCCGGAACGGGTGTTCACGACCGAGTTCACACTCACCTTCCAATAGGGGCGCATAGCCTCCACGGGAAGGATACCCGTGACGGATTCTCCAGGGACCAGCATCCTTTCCTTATTGGGAATGGTGGCCAGGACCGTATAGAGCTGGCTCAGGGGATTCACGTCGGGAACCAGCTCCACATCACTTGGGGAAAAGATCGCACCCGTGGATGACTGACGCACCTTCAACCCCTTCTTTGCCGCCTCACTACCTCCAAGGTATCGCGCCGGCACACTCAACCACGCCTCCACGGGATCCAGCGAGGTCATGGACATGACGACCGTTCCAGCCGAGACCCATTCACCCTTCTCCACATGACGACGCAAAATCACACCGTCGAAAGGAGCCGTGATGCTCAGATCCGCAACCTGGGCATCCAGAAAGGCGATGCGGCTTTCGGCTTCCGCCACCATGTCCCTCGCTGACTGAAGCTGCGCCTCGGCCACCTGCACCCGAAGTTCCGCATCCAGGAAATCGCTTTCCGAAATGGCCTTCTTCCCCAGGAGCTTCTCCTTCATCCCAAGGTCGACCCGGGCGCGGCTCAGTTCCGTCTGCCTCTGTTTGACGAGCGTCGTGGCTGAGGCCAGTTGCGCCTCGGTCTCCGCCTTCTGGGCAGCGATCCGCCGGTCATCCACCTTGACCAGGACATCACCCCGACGAACCATCCGGGCCTCGTCTGCCAGAACCTCGACCACCGCTCCCGACTCGCGAGCGGCCACATCAGCGCGTTGAGGGGCCTTGAGGGTTCCGGTAACCACGGCCGTGTTCTGGGCCACCTCCTGCTCGAGAGA
>CAZKNW010000562.1:0-3055 GCA_964554035.1 uncultured Verrucomicrobiota bacterium | reverse complement strand
AAAAGGCTGCTGACATTATCAAGGGTGGCACAATCGGCGACATCAGGTCGGCACCCGCCGTAATGCCAACCAGGCCGGCGAGAATGCCGTTCAGGGACATGCTGAGGTCGGGGCGCTTGAAGACGATCCACGAGGCTGCCATGGCACCGACGCCACCAGCAGCGGCGGCAAGACAGGTCGTGACAAGGGTCAGGGAGACCAGTCCCGGATCGGCACTCAGGACGGAACCGCCGTTGAATCCGAACCAGCCCAGCCACAGAAGAAAGACACCAATGGCCGCCAGGGGCATGCTGTGTCCGGGGATGGGCCTGGGCTCGCCGTCTTCATACTTTCCAAGACGAGCCCCAAGCATCAGCGCACCAGCCAAAGCGGCCCACCCCCCGACAGAATGGACCAGCGTGGATCCTGCAAAATCATAGAATCCCATCTGGTCCAACCAGCCACCGCCCCACTTCCAACTGCCCACGATCGGATAGCAGACGGCAACAAAGATCGTGCTGAACACGAGAAATGATCCCAGCTTGATGCGCTCGGCAACCGCGCCCGATACGATCGTGGCAACCGTAGCGGCAAACATCGCCTGAAAGAGGAAATCGGTCCAGTAGGTGTAACCCGGATTATACTCGCTGGTCAGACCGCCTTCACCCGGATCCAGGCCGAATCCGGCAAACTTGATCCAGCCCTCACCCTCTTCGAATCCGGGATACATCAGGTTAAAGCCGACAACGCAGTAGGTGAGGATGCCGATACAGATGATGGCGGTGTTCTTGAAAAGGATGTTGGAGGTGTTCTTGGACCGGGTCAGTCCCGACTCCACGCAGGCAAAGCCCAGGTGCATGATGAACACCAGTGCCGCCGCCATCATCATCCACAGATTGTTCGTGGTAAACATGGCATCAGCACCGCTGATGGTTGCTTCGACAGCCTCGACGACAGCCTAGGCCTCAACCGGTGCGTCCTGCCCGT
Source organism: uncultured Verrucomicrobiota bacterium (assembly GCA_964554035.1). Taxonomy (GTDB): domain Bacteria; phylum Verrucomicrobiota; class Verrucomicrobiia; order Limisphaerales; family CAZKNW01; genus CAZKNW01. Next base: position 2,089 of record CAZKNW010000562.1, on the reverse strand, counting down.
AACCCAGCAAGGGGAAGAAGGTGAGTGCTGCAATGGAAAGCAGCCAGTGGCTGCGACGACTTAGTTTGCGATCAGTTTGCTTGTACATGAAGATACCTGCTTAAGATTCAACATAGTATTTCGATTAACCCGAAGGAACCCTTCCCCCAAAAGAACTCCAAACGGAAATCACTCCTAGCATGCCCTTTGCCAAGGGGGGGTGCATTGGTCTCACATTTCTATAGATCGCTTTCCCCTGACCGGGTGCTGCGAAGACATTCAGTCATGGCGGCAACTTCAGACCGAAACCGCGATTTGTTCGATTTTTGAAACATTTGCAGAAACGAACCATGAATCCGTTTCACAAAAATCTTAATGAATGATGAATGCAATTCACCAAAGTCCAGGACGCTTACGTCCCTCCCCTGAAAACGGATGCAGTTAATGGCACGGAAGCTTGTATCCATAGTGTTCATGCTGACTCCTTTTTTCCACAGCCTGCCCCCATAGGAGACAATCCCAAACTCAACGGACGAGGTCCTCCAACAAGGAAACCACCTTCCGGGAATCAAGTCTGGCACCTCCCATCACCCCGGCGATATCACCCAATTCTCCGACCACGCAGACACACTTCCGCCCTGCACCTTCGAAGTGCATCTCCCTGAGGCCAAACCCACCCAGGAGTCGCGTTATTCCATCTACCTCTTCCATCACCTTCCTGAAGTCACCCTGGAATCCCTCATCCGCCTTCCCCACCTTCGCAACCAGGCTCCCGTCCGAGGCGAAACGAACCACCTCTGGAACCTGAAGCTTGTCCGCGACTGCCTGCAACCGGCTCTCCTCCGGCTTGAACGGCAGCGTGATCACCTTGTTGGACTCGACCTTCCTCTGATCTTCCATTTCCTCTCCAATGAATTCGTCCAACCTCGACACCGCCTCGAGAAGAACTCCCTCCCATGGCATCTGAATCGTCTTCCCGCTGCAGGGCTCATTCTCAAGAACGTCCGTCATTGGTTGATCCCAGAGGATCATTTCATAAACCGCATCGACGCCCACCCGGTCTGGACATTGGGCATGCACCATCTTTCCGTCGGAGAAGTAGATAGCGCCTTCCCTCCCCTCGCTGGTCAGCTTCAGGCAACTGGTTCGGAACATCAGGCATTCAACCTGGATCAGATCAGCGATTTCAGATTGAGATCGTCCGGGGATCTCGTCCCGGTTGATGACTGCCTGTTTCGGGGCCTCATCTTCCAGACTGGTGAACACAGCGCTCATGGTTACAACTTTCAACTTCCGGTCTTTAGGTTTGCGAACATCAATTCACACAAGGCCCCATTGTATAAGACAACCCACCCTGAAATCACAAATGAAACGCATTCATCTCCGGGAAGGAATGTCGTTCATGATTCTTTGCCATTTCCATCCCCAGATTCATCCGCTGCATGTTCGCCATTAAACAGTGTTCTGGTTACAGGGGTGGCATTAAATATTAACCTCCTTGTTGTAATTTACTTGCCTGAAGGATTTTACACCTTGGTCTGGATTTTAATTCTGAGAATCCAAAGGGAATACCCATCAGTTAGATTCAAGATTTGTAGAAATCAAACAAATGGATTGGTAGCAGGGAGCGGGCGTCCTATAAGCAGCCCATGGCATCCCACCAGAAACTTTCTTTCGGGCTACTTCTCCTTGTCGGTCTTGTTTCCTCCCTTTTAGGCAAGCAACCCAACCTTCTTCTGATCATGGCGGACGACATGGGCTACTCCGACCTCGGTTGCTACGGATCCGGTATCGACACCCCGCATATTGATCAACTCGCCTCCAAGGGGCTCCGTTTTTCACAATTTCACAACACAGGGCGATGCTGTCCCTCCCGCGCCTCGCTCCTTACCGGGCTGTATTCCCACCAGGCAGGCGTGGGTCACATGATGGGAAAGAGCGGTTTTCCCGAATATGATGACCAGCTGCGATTCGATGCCGTCACCCTGCCGGAGGTCCTGAGGAGCACTGGATACCGGACCTACATGAGTGGCAAATGGCACTTGGGCTGGTCGGATGAAGGTTCCCCGAATGCCAGGGGCTTCGACCGGTTCTACGGCCATCGGGGTTA
>CAZKNW010000561.1:0-3061 GCA_964554035.1 uncultured Verrucomicrobiota bacterium | reverse complement strand
CCGTGTTGGTGATCTTGCCGAACGATTCCTCTATCTTGGAGAGCTTGAGCTTGATGACGCAAAGCTGTGTTTCCAGCTCGAGTCTTACGTCCCTTGTGATGAACTCGGCATCCCGGAAAGCCTGCGGAATCATTCCGCTGCGAAGATCCTTGAGTCGATTCACGAGTTCCTTGCGGAAGGAACTTCGCCCGCCACGAAGAATCATCTGATCGCTACCGACCAGAGACTGAATCTTGTCGGCCACCACGGTCAAAGCCTGCTGCTTCTGTGAAACGACGAGAACATTCTGTCCCCGGCTCAGGTGCTCGGCTGCTAGGGCGGAGATGGTATAGCTCTTTCCTGTTCCGGGTGGGCCAACGGCAACGGTGACTGGATGGCTGATCGCCGATTGGAGGATTGTTTCCTGGGAAGCATTGAGAACGGCGGGGACGTGGAGAAGCCGCGGAGGTGTTTGCTCGGTCGTTGGCGGCTGGGCGGCCGCACCCAGAAGCTCTAGCAACGGCCGGGAAAATTCCGGTTCGTTCGCCAGTTGGCCCAAGTCGCTGCGGACGCCACGTGTATCGGGCGAGTTGGGAATCAGCGCACACCAACAGGCGGAGTGCAGACTGATGGAGGCACCGGACTTTCTTCTTTCTGCAGCGATCTCCTTTTCTTCCGGTTGCCTGGGAAAGACCTTGAAGGGACCGGCGTCCAGGGAGGGAATGATTTGCTCCATCGCCTGTGAAAAAATCAGACCATCCCAGTTCGGATCGGGTCCTGATGGAAGTTCATCAAGAAGGAGATCCAGGGCATCCTCATTGGCATCCACCGAATCCAGCACAGTCTGAAGGACGGGAATGTTCAATCGCATTTGTGCCCAGTCGGGAACGAGCTCGGCGTGGTGCTCCTTCAGTTCCACCCTGGCAGGCATGAAGATCAGGGGGGCCTTCAGGCGAGAGGGTCGCATGGGTTTCTTCGGCAGCGTGCCCATAAGGGTATGTGCGGCAAAGATGAGGGTGCGTTCCGTCTTGTTGAACTGGGCGGCTGCATGGAGCTCCTTTCCTTGTTCGTGCGTGATGGGAATCACGTCCAGATTGCCAATGAGGAACTCCGGCCCTTTTCGGAGGAAGGTCAGATGCTGGACCTTGCTGGCCTTCAGATTGTAGATGGCCGTATCGCGATTGTCGGCCTCATGGCATGCGTGCAGAAATCGAATGATCTTCCTGATCCTGTCCATCTGGCGTGGTGTTCCAAGGCAAGCACAACCGGACCAGGAACACAGGTCTTTTGTTGGGATCCATTGCCCTTCTCAGCTAGAAAGGGATCCGCTGTTGAACATTTCCGTATATCGTATTCTCATTTCCCAATCCCTCTTCGCGTTATCGAGATCATTGGATTGGAAATCGATTCAGAATAGGGAAACGTGAAACCACATAGGCTGTCTCGCGCAACACCCTTTCCGCCTACCTTTTTGTGACGATGTGGATCAGCTCAAGGAGCAGCTGGCCCAGATCTTGACCGCACTCGACAAACCCATTCTGAGTGATCAGGAGATCGAGGAGGGGTAGGGCGATCGACCGAAGTGTTCATGGTGGGAAAGGATGCCGATGACAGAATGTCTTAGCTTCCCCCAACCTTAATGCCAGTCTCCACAAATTTTCCGAGGTGCCCTAAAGCGGCGATTTCTCTATCCGTTCTGGGTTCCGGGCTTCTTTCCGAAGAGGGACTTCAGATCATTGATGGACGTCAGGAGAAGTCGACCGTTGGTCCGTGAGCCGGTTCCCTGAATGCGGACCGGGGTGCCGCAGTGGTAGGCGAGGTTGAAGTGGTGGAAGTCCTTGAAGCTGACCTCAATCCGGACCGAGGGTTGTCCCTCCAGATCGATGTAGAAGACCTTGGCTTCGTTGAGGTCGTCGGACAGGCGTAGCCGTCCCTGAACGGTGATCTGATCCTGTTGGACCTTCACCCAGCTTTCGAAAGGGCGCTCGCGATAGGGTTGGAAAGGGGATCCGTCCAGTCCGGGCAGGGCGGAGCTGGAACCGCCGAACTCGTCCCTCTCCACACCGAACATCCTGAGCAGGGAAAGGTGGAGCCGGCCCAGTTGCTGGTTCTCCGCATAGCGGACGTAGCGTCCGGTCTTCAGGTGGCCGCCTCCCTGCCCGGCAAGGATCATGGGGATTCGTGTGGCGGTGTGGTTGTCGCTGTGACCCATGCCGGATCCAAAAAGGACAACGCTGTGATCGAGCAGCCTGCCGTTGTGATCCTTGAAGGACTTCATCCGGTTCAGGAGGTAGTCGAACTTCTCCATGTGCCAGAGGCTGATCTTCAGGAGACCATCGATGTTGGAGCGACTGAAGTTGCGGAAAAAGTGAGACAGGTAGTGGTGTTGTTCCTTCACTCCAAGGAAGTCGAAGATCATTCGGCTGTTGCTGTTGCCCAGCATGTAGGAAACGCAGCGTGTGGAGTCGGTCCAGAGCGCGAGGGAGACCAGATCCAACATGGTATCGACCTGTTCATCAAGGTTGGCTGGACGCTCGGGTCGGGTGAGCGATGAGAAATCAACGCGTGGCTTGGCCGAGGTCTGGAGATGTTCCAGCCGCTTCTCGGTCTCTCGGACGACCGTGAGATACTCGTCGAGTGTTTGCTTATCTTCACGGCCAGCGTGTCGTTCCAACCGACGGGCCTCGTCGCGGACCTGATCGATGAGACTGGTCATCTCCCTTCGCTTGTCCGGGTGGCTCAATGGATTCCGGAACAAACGATCAAAGATAAGCTGCGGATCACTCTCGCGTGGGATCGGATCGCCATTCTGGTCATAGGAAATGTAGCTGCATCCGATCTGATTGGTGAAGAGTCCTTCCGTGGTCAGTTCCAGTGAACGGTGTGGCGTGCCGTTTCCAATCTTCTCGGCGATGAGCTGGTCGACCGAGGCGGAGGCCTTGCTTTGATGATGGCCCGAGAGAAAACGCCTTGTTGAATTGGCGTGGGATGAGAATCCGAAATCACCCATGTTGTCCAGGATCAGGAGATCCTTCTTGTGATGAGCGAAGGGTTTCATCAGCGGAGACATCCGGAAGTCGAA
>CAZKNW010000560.1:0-3063 GCA_964554035.1 uncultured Verrucomicrobiota bacterium | reverse complement strand
AACAAATACCGGACTCCGCCCACCGAATACCGATATTGGGCCTTCATCAGCTACAGCCACGCTGATGAGAAATGGGCGGATTGGATTCACAAGTCCCTCGAGACCTATGCCATTCCCCAGAAGCTTGTGGGCAAGCCCACCAAGTATGGTCCGGTCCCCAAGCGGGTTTTTCCTATTTTCCGCGACCGCGACGAGCTGCCGAGTTCGGCGGATCTCGGAGACAAGCTGACCGAGGCGCTCTGGCATTCCCGCTACCTGATCGTCGTCTGCTCCCCGCGTTCCGTTGCTTCACAATGGGTCAATGAAGAGATCAAGAAATTCAAGTCCATGGGGCGCGAGAACCAGGTTCTCTGCCTCATCGTGGATGGCGAACCCTATGCTTCGTACAATCCGCAGCTTGGTCTGGAGGAATGTTTTCCCGAACCGGTACGCTACAGGGTCGATGAGGATGGGCGATTGACCGATGTCCGCACCGAACCGATTGCGGCCGATGCCCGTAAGGGTAAGGACGGTAAACCCAACGCCCGTCTCAAGGTCCTGTCCGGGATGTTGGGGGTCAATTTTTCCGACCTCAAGCAAAGGGATGTTGAGCGCGCCCAGGCGAGGCTGCGCAAGATCCTGATGGGGATCGTCATTCTGTTTCTTGTGTTCCTGATGCTTTCCGTCCAGCTGTTCATCGAGAAGGAGAAGGCGCAGGCCGCGTTGGAGCAGAGCACGAGGGCCTATGACCTTCAGCTGATTGCACAGCAATCGATGCGCGAACAGAGGGACAAGGCCGTCGAGAGTGAGCAGGAGGCGCAGGAGCAGAGGGCGCTGGCGGTCAAGAACGCCGAAGAAGCGAAGCGCAACGCGGTTGAAGCGGAAGAACAACGGGACATCGCAACCGGGGCATTGGCACAGGCCAAGGAGGCGGCTGAGCTGGCGAGGAAGCGACAGATTGAGGCAGAGGAAGCCCGGCAGGCGGCTGAGGCGAATGAGAAACTCGCCAACGAGCAACGAGCGCTGGCGGTCAAGGCCCAGGCCGAAGCGGAGACCAATTTCGAGCGTGCTGAAGAAGAGAGCCGTAGGGCGACCCGCGCCCTCTCCGTGTCTGATTTCAACGAGGCGACCCGGCTGATCGAGAGTGGACAAGAGGATGTGGGGCTGGCCTATCTTTCAAGATCGCTTGACTGGCGTTCTGACAACACGGCGGCCGAGGCGCGTTTGATATCGCTGTTCTCGGAAAAGAACTTCTCCTTGCCGACCATGGAGCCTTTCGCCCACGGCGACAAGGTGGGGCAGGTGCACTACAGTGCAGATGGCAGCAGGCTTTTGACCTGCGCGGGAGGAAGTGCCTATCTCTGGGACCTGAAGGATGGAAAACAACTGGCGATGCTCCAGCATGGCGCGTTCGTCACGGATGCGGAGTTCAGTCCGGATGGGGCCAAGGTCGTAACTGTTTCAGACGACACTTTCGTCAAAATCTGGGAGGCTGCCTCCGGCAAGCCCCTTCTCACCAACCTGAAACATGATGGCTCGGTGAAGTGCGTGGCCTTTGGGCCCGATGGAAAGAAGTTGATCACAGGAGGCAGTGACCGGAATGCCATCATCTGGGATGCCGAGACTGGTTCCAAGCTGGCGTCCCTTCCGCAGGCTGGGGTCATCTGGGGTGTGGATTTCAGCCCGCTGGGTGACAAGGTCGTAGTTGCAGCGGAAAATGCAGCCAAGCTCTACAACGCGGCTTCAGGTCAGCCCTTAGGGTTGCCTCTTACCCATGAAGGCGGCGTCTTTGCGGTTACCTTCAGCATTTCGGGTCTTTATGTGGCTACCGGATCGGGTGACCGCACCGCAAAGATCTGGAGTGCGGAAACGGGAGGCCCCCTCAGTGTTCCTCTTGCGCACAACGACGCGTTGAATTCCGTTCACTTCAGCCCTGATGGCAGCTACCTGTTGACCACCTCCAAGGATGCCACGGCAAGACTGTGGAAGGTTCCAACCGGTGAGCCTGTGGGAGAACCCATCGCCCACGGCCTGCCGGTGGTGCACGGTGCCTTCAGTCCCAATGGTCTTTGGTTTGCCACCGCCAGTGCCGACCGTGCCGCGAGGGTATTTGAGACCGGAACGGGCAGGGAGATCATTCAGCCGGCGCGCTTTGCCGATGCGGTCAACATGGTTGCCTTCAGTCCCAATGGACACCATTTGGCCCTCGCTTCTTCGGACATGACCGCCCAGGTCTGGACATGCCTGGCCAGCCGCCCATTGAACGCGACCCTGAGCCATGGAGCGTTCCGGATCCAACACGCCTCCTTCAGCCCGAATGGGCGCCTGGTGGCTACCGCAAGTGCCGATCGCACGGCGCGAGTCTGGGACGTGAGGACCGGGGAGCCGGTGACTCCACCCCTCCCACACAACAAGGTGGTCAATTACGTGGTCTTCAGCCCGGATGGCAAACGCGTTGTTTCGGCAAGTGAGGATGGGATGGTGCAGATTTGGGATGCTGCGAACGGTAGCCCGGTCGGAGCAGCCATCCGTCATGCCGGACTGGTCAACCAGATCACCTACAGTCCTGATGGAAAATGGTTGCTGACCTCCGCACAGGACCGGACGGCCGGCATCTGGAATGCGGAGACAGGTGAGCCTCGGGGAGGCGGGGTTGTACGTCACGTGGGTCGAGTGCGCTGGGCTTCATGGAGTCCGGATGGAACGCGCTTCGTCACGGCTTCGGAAGACCGGACGGCGAAGATCTGGGATGCGGCCACAGGTAGGCAGCTGGGGGGAGACCTGACTCACTCGATGCCTGTTCTTCATGCTGAGTTCAGTCATGCGGGTGACAAGGTCGTAACCGGTTCGCAGGACCGGACGGCGAAGATCTGGGATGTCGCCACCAGCAAGCCGACCGTCGAACCACTGAGGCATGATGCCTCGGTCAACTGGGCGAGCTTCAGTCCCGATGACAATATGGTGGTCACTGCCTCTGATGACCGCACGGCCAGAGCATGGCTTGTGGCGACGGGGTTGGCTGCCGCTGAGCCAATGGCTCACAAAGGGGCCGTGAAGGAGGCCGTATTCAGTGATGATGGACAG
>CAZKNW010000559.1:0-3070 GCA_964554035.1 uncultured Verrucomicrobiota bacterium | reverse complement strand
TTGTGGCTCGTGAAGAAAGGAGGCCTGATAAGATCGGTTGGCAGGGATCATCTCATTGGGCCAGGCCTTTTGCAGGAGCACCCGGTTCAGCCTTACCCGGTCTTCCGGATAGACTAGGGTGTCGCGCAGTTCCCTGATCTCACCGGAGACCAGGGCGGAATCAAAGAAGTAGCCATTGTCCTCAAGGAGGTTCCTCTTCAGAAGCACACCATTGATTTCGGCAAGGAGGGTCTCGGTGAGTGCCTCGTCTGCGGTTCCTCCAGAGGCCTGCAGCCCGGTCCGTGTTGATTCGCTTAGGTTGTCGACGATGTATTGGGTGAAGGTGTCTGCGGGTGCCGCCAGTTTGGAGACCAGGCGCGAGAGGTCGTTGAAGTCGTTCCTTCCGACCAGCCAGGCGTTGAAGGTCGGTGCCAGATTGGAATCCGGATGGGTGATCGACTGGTGGCGTGGCTCGGAGATGCTGATGATGCGATAGGTGTTTTCCAGGGCCTGGGGTACGGCTGCCACGGCGAAGAACTGATTGTAGGCCGCCATCCAGCTGATCTGCTCAAGCGCCTCCTTGGGAGTGGCCTGGTAGTGGGGAGTTCCGGGGAAGCATCCCAAGGTCCGGTTCTCGAACCAGCGTCCCTCCCTTTTCTGGACCTTGCTGCCCTCCTGCCAGGTGACTCCCTTGAACAGGGGATCCTCCTTCGGGTTCACGCTGGTCGAGGTTCCGGTGATGACCTCGTGAGCAGGAACCTTGATGGGTGTCAGGGTCGGGTTCGAAATCTTGATGGAGGTATCCAGCAGATAGTTGGTGCCGGAGAGGGTGAAGGTCTTCTTCACCAGGAGTCCATTGGCCAGGGTCGCTGTGGCGGTGACGGTATCGCCTTCGATGGAAAGTTCGTAGGGGTTGCCCTTGTTGAAAACGCCTGCGCTCGTCGCACTCAGGGCCATGATGGGGGCAGGGGCGTTTGTGTTGATCGAGGCTGGCTGGAGGTTGCCGTGGTCGGTGCAGCTGTCAGCTGCATACTTCGAAAGATTGACCGTGCGGATACCACCACCATGGGAGGTGAACACATATTCCGCCACGTCGTTGCTGAGTGAAACGAGCTTCTCCGTGCCCCGTGAATTTGCGGCCGGTGTCTCCTTGGTGGGAGTGCTGTTTCCAGTGGTTGTGGAAGCCTCCCTGATCTCGTTGGTCCCGGTGCCTGTGCTTCGGGAGGTGGTGTTGGTGCCCTGCTGCTCGGTGATGGCGGGTTGGGCGGCTTCCGGCCAGATCTGCCGGACGAGGGCCGGCCATGCCACCAGGAGGGCGAAGCAGACGACCAGGATGAGAATACCTTTTCGATCCATGTAATCAGTGGGGCTGCGTCAGCGACCGGAATGGCTTTCGATGATTCCTGCCTTGCGCATGGTGTAGAGAAAATCCTTTTGAACTTCAGCGAATGTCTTGTCGGCGATGGCTGGCCTTGCCACGAGGACCAGATCCACGGTCATTTCAAACCGGGCCCGGTTGAGCCGGAAACATTCCCTGAGAAGTCGGCGTGCACGACTCCGGACCACGGAGTTGCCGACCTTCTTGCTGACCACCAGACCCAGCCTTGAAACCGGGGATGTCTGGTTTTCCTTCCAGTTGGAAAGGACACTCCTGCTGGAGACCCGGCTGCCTTGGCTCTTCAAACGGGTAAAGTCCCGTCCGTTCTTGATGTGGCAGGCTTGGGGAAAACGAAAGGAAGGCGACGACGGCGCCGTCATTCGCACTCAGACCATCGGTTTATGCCGGGGTCAGGCGCTTGCGGCCCTGACGGCGACGACGGGCGATGATGGCGCGACCGCTCTTCTTGCGCATGCGGGCAAGAAACCCATGCTGACGCTTGCGGCTCAGGTTGGATGGCTGGAATGTACGTTTCATATCTGCAGTTTTCGGTGAAATCGGCCTATTTGCGCCTCTTATGTCGGCGCCACGCCATGAAGGAATACACCCCTTCCGGCGGAAAAGAGGCGGGACTGTATCAATGAAGCCACTCGTGTCAAGTGCCTTACGGACGTTGGAAGCGCCGTAATTGCGCTCGTTTCGGTGATTCCGCAAGAAATTTTCCGCAATTATTGGCCTTCAACCCTTGGTCAACAACAACCCAAAGGTAGATGAGGCAATGGTGACATGACCACATTTATTCGATACATGGCGTGGAGCGCCCTCGGACTGTATCTGATTTATTTTGCGGCAAATGCGACCAATGGCGTCAGTTTCAACCGTATCATTTATGTGGACAACAATCCTCTGACCAACCCGATCAAGGTCGAAAAACTGAACGGGAACCGACTTTTTCTCGGAGATGGACGTGTCCTTGTAGTTGATGATATGAAGCCGATCGAATTGAAACGGCGGATGACTGAGGCCGACTATCTCGTTGATGTAGAGGAAGTTTATGGCGATGAGGTCTACTTGGAAGTGAAGCAACCCTACACCTATTGTGGGACCCATGCCCCGAGAATCGTCATCCCGATCAGACCAGTGAAGGTCGCAAGGAATCGGAAGGCCGGACTTTGCTTCGCCCGGGTGGAATAGGCGAAACGGATCAAGTCACACCTCAATTTTCTTTCAGCCGGATGGCCTCCGCGGTTGAATGACGCCCATGGCGCGGGAGTATGTGCTGCAGAAGTTTGAGCGGAAGGCGGACCTTCAGATCGATTACAAGAACGAGCTGAATGAGCAGCAGCATGCTGCCGTCACCGCGGATCCCGGCCCGTCCCTCGTGATCGCGGGTGCCGGGTCGGGGAAGACCCGGACCCTTACCTACCGGGTGGCCTACCTTCTGGAGAACGGAGTGGGCGCGGACCGGATTCTTCTCCTGACCTTCACGAACAAGGCCTCGAAAGAGATGATGGGCAGGGTGGGGAAGGTGGGGAGTGGCGGTGTGGCGAGGAGAGTGCGAGAGTGCGCCATGGGATTGTGGGTTGGATACTTACATGGGTGTTCCCGCCTGGCGGGATTTCACGCGCCGATGCCGGCGCCGTCGTCGTCCGCGTCTGCGGAGGGCCTCCTGCGCATGTCGCGGGTGAGTCCGGCGTGGTCCTCGAGGGCCTG
>CAZKNW010000558.1:0-3084 GCA_964554035.1 uncultured Verrucomicrobiota bacterium | reverse complement strand
AAAGTGCTGCTGAGTGTTGTAGCTGCCTAGAACACGGCCGTCATCAAAGGTCCACTCCTGCTCCTGTTCAAAGTGAATCCCATCCTTTCCCTTGGCGACATGGGCTGTCAGGTCCGACCGCAAGGTCAGAAAGAATTCACCATTCAGTGTCCCTACGGAAGGTTCGTAGAATCCCCGTTTCTGCTCAATGGTATGCTCGCTGCCGTGTTCCAGGTAACGGAGCTTTTCCCCATCGAAGGAACATCTTGCCACGATGCTTGTATATCTCCTCCTTGAAGCGGACCGCTGATATCGAATGGGGATCAGGATGTTGCCGTCCTGCAACACGAGCGGTTGGTTGCACCCTGCGTTGGCAGCGAGTATGGGTGCACCGCTGTGATCTCTTTCCGGCAATTCGAGATACTGCAAGGATGCCCATGAACCGGTTCTGGGATCAAAGGATGAGTAGGAGACCTTTTCTCTGAGGTAGATTTCCTGCTTTCCGCCCTCCCAGTTGAATGTCTTCCCCGTGACCAGCACCTTTCCGGTATCCGGATGCCAACTGGGCCAAAGGTCTCCGGGAACCACCTCGAAACCATCCTTCGTCTTGAAGCGCTTCAATTGCGACACACGTTGTGGCTGCGACCACGTCCGCCCATTCTCCGATGTCGTGAAGAAGATGTCGTGAAAGGCGTGGGTTCCCGTCTTGCCCGTCAGGGACATTGTGGTGATCCAACCCTTCCCAGGACCCGATGGAATATGGGCGCTTCGTACCTGAGCCCAGTCCCATTCGCTCGTGCCATGGAATGCGGGGTAGGTCTCGATGGTAATCGGGACCTCGACGTGCGTTGCTGCGGGCAAAGAGGTGAAGGGAAGGAGATACAGGGCCAGTATCAGTAACGGGGTTGGGGAACTCACATGGGAATCCTCTTTCAGATGCATCCTTTCGAAAAGGAAATGTTTTCAAACGGGGAAAATTGATGCCAGCCTTCCCGGGTGATTCCCTCGTCGATTAGAAGCATGAACTCTCTTCTGCTCCTGCTGTTGGCCCATGGAATGATTGCATTCGTGGCTGGGGCGGAGGGCAGCCGCAATCGGGAGGTTTCGTGGGTCAACCCCAAGCTTCCTCACGCCCCGGGTCTGACCCATCACACGCTCAGAAGCCAGGCCATGGGGCGCGAGGTCGGCTACGTGGTCTGGGTTCCTGACAACTACGAGAACGAGGCCGACAGGAAATACCCAGTCCTCTATTTCCTTCACGGCATGGGCGGAAACGAGAGTGCCGATTCGGGCGGATTCTCCTCACAGGTCCGGAAGGCGGTGAGAGAGGGTAGAATGCCACCGTGTCTGATCGTCTTCCCCAATGGAGGCCGCAGCATGTATCGCGAAGGGGTGGAGAAGATGATTCTCAACGAGCTCGTTCCGCTCATCGATGACAGATACAGGACAATCCCAAAACCTGGGAAACGAGGCATCGCCGGCTTCTCCATGGGTGGCGCCGGATCGATCTGGTTGTCGTTGAGACATCCTGAGACTTTTGGATTTGCCGGCAGCTGGGGTGGGGGCATGTGGAGGATGGAAGCAGAGTTGCTGTCGCTGGTTGACAAGCATGCGGACACCCTCAGGCAGACAGGATTTTCGGCACTGATGATCAACGGAGATGAGGATCGCCCCGAAGCCTTCAAGCCTCTCTCTGAACGGTTCAAGGAGAAGGGGATTCCCCACAGGATCATCATCCTCGATAAGACCCCGCACCGGCTCGGTCTTTACTATGAGAAGGCAGGAACATCGATGACTGATTTCATCGGCGCCCAACTATCAGAAGGAAGGAAGGACAAATGACAGGAGAAGAATTTCGCTCGGCCCTGCGTGCCGGGAAGCGGCTCTATGGAACGTTGACGGTTTCCAATGCGGCCAGGTGGCCCGACATGTTTGCTTCGCTTGGGCTCGACTTCATCTTCATCGACACAGAACACGTGGCGATCGACAGGGAGGCTCTCTCATGGATGTGCCAGACTTATGCCGCGCTTGGAATCGTTCCCCTCGTCAGGATCACTTCGCTCGACCCGGCCGAGGCGACCACTGCCATGGATGCAGGAGCCAAGGCACTGGCAGCTCCCTTTGTTGAAACGGCAGAGCAGGTGAAAGCTCTCCGCGGCGCGGTGAAACTCCGCCCGATGAAGGGAAAGCGCCTGGAAGGGATTCTCAATGGGGAATCCGTGGAACCTGAACTGGCACGCTATCTCGAGGAGCACAACAGGCACCACACGCTGATGATCAATGTGGAAAGTGTTCCGGCCATGGAGGAACTGGATTCACTACTGGCCGTTGATGGTCTCGATGCGGTGTTCATCGGCCCACACGATCTCTCCACGTCGTTGGGGATTCCTGAGCAATATGATCATCCCCGTTTCGATGCAGCCGTGACTGAGATCATCACACGTTCCCGGGCGGCTGGTGTTGGCGTTGGAATCCATGTGACCACGGGTAGGGGGCTGGCAGTCGAGGACGAGATCCGTTGGATCAAAGCCGGTGCGAACCTGATTGTCCACCGAGCTGACATCATTGCGGCCAAACACGCCCTTCAGTCGGAAATGAATGAGATCCGGAAATCCGTGGGGGATCCGATTCCGGGCATGGATGAGGCCGACCTCAATATCTGAGACTCTCAATGAATACACCGCAGACAGACGCGCGCATGCCTCGCACCGCTGTTCAGAGCAGGCGCCATTTCTTGGCCAGTTCGCTGGGTGCGCTGTCCGCTGCCCAGGCGCTCTCTGCCAAGGAGGTTCAACGCCGGGTTGGCATCATCGGCCATACGGGACGGGGCAATTACGGCCATGGACTGGACAAGGTTTGGAAGATCATTCCCGGTTGTCGCATCGTGGGAGTTGCTGATGCCGATCCCAAGGGACTGAAGGACGCCTCCAAACGACTGGGGGATGTGGAACCCTTTGGCGACTACCGCGAGATGCTCAAGAGGACACGACCCGAATTGGTCTCCGTGGCACCTAGGCACGTGGATCAGCATCACGATATGATCATGGCAGCCATTGAGGCCGGGGCGAAGGGAATCTACGTGGAGAAGCCCTACTGCAGGACTCC
>CAZKNW010000557.1:0-3086 GCA_964554035.1 uncultured Verrucomicrobiota bacterium | reverse complement strand
GATCGAACAGGTCCTCAAGACGGGCGACGAGGTGCTCGTCCAGGTCGTGAAGGAGCTTCTCTCCTCTCCCCGATAGGTCCCCTACTCCCCGAGAAGGGTCTCGATTTTTTCTTCCAGCTTCTCGCGGGCATTGATGTCCCTGATCACACCATTCTTGTCGACCAGCCACTCGGCTGGGATCGTGATGATGCCATATTTGTCGCCCTTGCCCTCATTCCAGCTCTTGCCGTCGAAGAACTGCGGAAACTTCATTCCCCGTTCCTTAACTGTTCGCCGCATCCTTGCCTCGTCCGTATCAAAGGAGATCCCGATCATCTCGTAGCCACGATCCCGGTATTCATCGCGGATTTGCATCAGACGGGGCATTTCCTTCATGCAGGGCCCGCACCAGGTCGCCCAAAACGTGACGAGGACGACCTTGCCCCGGTAGTCCCTGAGATCAACCTTCCTGCCATCCATGTCGGTGAACTTCAGGTCCCATGTCTTCCCGATGAAGCTGAGACGCTTGAGCAATGACTCAGCCACCTCGACAAATTCAGCGGGCGGCTTGTCCTCAATCAGTGCTTTCGCCCATCGGCGTGCCTCATCCGGTTCGGACCGGGTGGCCACCAGGGTCCGCAGCGCAAACACCTCATCCCTTCTCGGGAAGCGCGACATCAGGATCCTGGAGGTCTCGGCAATGGCATGGGTCTGTTCGTCATAATCCTCCTTGGAATTCACGATGCCCATGAGCAGTTCCACCCAGTGCTCGAAGGAAGCCGCCTTTGAGGGATCCAGCCCTTTGCCCCTTGCTTCCGCCTCCACCCAGTCGGGAGCGGCCTTCCAGTTTCCCAGATGAACGGCACGTTTATAAAGGCTCCTCTCCATCTCAGCCGCTTCCTTGGCCCTTTCATCCCCGGAATGGTCCCTTGCGAATCGACCTGCGAGGGCAGCGGCACGGGCGGCCTTCTCCGCGTTGGACTTCATGGCATCATTGATCTGCTCGGCGGTCGGCGGCGTCTCAAGCCATTCCTTGGGCATGGCGGGCGGCCGGGCCGCCTCCTTCAACGCCTCCCAGTCCCTGTCCGGCTGTGCGGCACTGAGGGAAAACACGGTAGCGATCATGAAGACAACACTGGTGAGAGGAATTCGCATGAGTCCTGAAACGACATCAACAAGGCCCGCATTCATCAAGCTGAAAAGAAGCACTTGCCCGCCACCACCACCCTCCCACATTTTACTTTGGTTCCCGGAACCTCACCATGAAGACCCTCGGCCCCCTGACTCTCCTCATCGTTTCCGTCGCCCAGCTCCTCGCCGGGCCCAGACACATCATCGATACCCACATCCACATCTACGACCCATCCCGCCCTGAAGGCGTGCCCTGGCCTCCAAAGAATGCCAGCGACCTGTATCGCCCGGTTTATCCCAAGGACTACATGAAGGTCATCAAGGGAACAGGTGTGGATTACACGGTGGTCGTCGAAGCCAGTCCTTGGATTGAGGACAACCAGTGGGTGCTGGACACCATCCAGGGTCATCACAATGTCGTGGCCCTCGTCGGAAACCTGCCCATCGGTCAGAAGGAGTTTGAGGAATCGCTGAAACGATTCGACAAGGATGATCGCTTTGTGGGCATCCGCTTGAGGCGCATTCCCAAGGAGCTCTACCGCAGTCCGGAGTTGATCGAGGATCTCAGGCAACTGGCCAAGAGAAAACTCTCTCTGGATGTGATGCGCGCCGGTGTCACACCCGCCGACCTGGCCTTCTGGGCGGAAAAGGTTCCCAACCTCACCATCATCGCCAACCACGGCATCGGCATGAATCCGAATGGCCATCCGGTTTCTGAAGAGGAACGCAAGGAGATCGAGGTGCTGAGGAAGCACAGGAATGTCATCTGCAAGGTGTCCGGGCTCCTGCAGCCCCTTTCAAAGAGTCCTGATGCCCACCACCTGGATTACTACCGCCCCGTGCTGGACCTGATCTGGGACGTCTTTGGAGAGGACCGGGTCATCTACGGCAGCAACTGGCCGGTCTCGGACAAGGGCGGCGAATACGGCCAGTACCTCGACATCATGAAGGCCTATCTGGCTGAAAAGGGCGACAAAGCCACCCAGAAATACTTCTGGCGCAACGCCATGAAGCACTATCGCCTCAATAAGGTCATCGGACTGGACTGAACCATGAGGGAGGGAGCCAATGTTGAATGGTGAATTTTGAATTCTGAATTCTGATTTTTGAAGTGGGCATCCGGGTTCAAGCCGAAGGCTTTTCAGCTCGTAGCCGGTGCGTTGAAGCCGCGCCTGCGGCTGATACCACCGGACGAATTTCCCATTTGAAAGCATCCTGAAGGGATGCCAGTAGCATCCTCTTTCTCGATACAGGGAAATCACTGCGTTGAAGTGCGTTTCATCGACTCGATGCTGGCGGAAATTTTCCTGAAGCGCCTGGTTTCGGAACGGTCTTCGCTGAACAGCGCTATGTCGTCCTTCATTTTCTCCTCAATCAGCAGATAGGTTCCCATTCCCATGAACCGCTTGGGCCATTCGTCCCACGACGATTCTACATAACTGAGAACCAAGTGATCTTCGAAAAGGCACCACCTTCTCCCTGAGTCGAAATCAATACTTTCGAGACTCTCTTCCCCCTCTACTTCGACAAATAGCCCTTCTGGAGAAAACGCAATGAAATCCTGAGACTGTCCCAACTGCCAAACGCCAGCGATTTGCTCGATCGCATATTGCTTAGGAAGCCCTTCTGTGGATCTTTCATTCGAATGGGTGCTGGCGTCACCAATCTTTTTGTAGGACCTCTCCTGCTCCCCTGTTCTTCCATAAGAGACGATTCGAACACCCTCCTCTGTTTGCTCAATCGCCGACCCAACAGCAGATCTGTCCGGTAAATGGCCGGCTTCCAACGGAGGCAAACACAACACCAGTGAGTTCTGAATCGTGAACCAACGCCCAAATTCCTCAGGCCCCCAATCTCCCATCGAGACTGCATGGCTTCCATCCTTGTTGAGCCACATTCGCTCACCATTCTCTGCCTGCCACTCTCCAACCACTTCACGGGGCCTATACCCAAGCACCGGGTTGGTTTTATCCCAC
>CAZKNW010000556.1:0-3094 GCA_964554035.1 uncultured Verrucomicrobiota bacterium | reverse complement strand
GCCCGTGTTCGAAGGGAGGCAGCCACGTGTCTGGGGCGCCTGGGGATCAGGAGCGGCGCGAAGGCCCTCTTGAAGAGACTGAAAGCAAAGAACCTCGACCGCCTCGAAGAGCATGCTGTTCTGTTTTCGCTCATGAGCCTGGTAGAAGGGAAAGTGGTCTTGAGCGCCCTCGATGATGCACGTGGAGTCGGCGCACGGCGGCTTCTCGTCCTGATGGCTCACTTCGGTGAGGAACTTGTTCCTGATGGCCAGGTTGCCAGGCTGATGCAGGACAGTTCTCCGGAGACCCGGGGAGCGGCGGCCTCAATCCTGATGAAGAGACCTCGGGCTCTGCTCAATTGGAGCGAACGTGAAGGGGGTGAAATGTCCAGGCATCTCGAAGAACCGTGGATCGAGGAGCTGCTCGCAAGATTGCTCAACGCCAATGGCGGGACCGATCTCTTTCGTGGTCTGTTGAATGGATCGCCCGCAGAGAGGCGGTTGTCACTGGCGGTCCTGAAACGTCAGGAAGTAGGTGGCATGAAGAAATTTGACGAGGAATTGAGGAATCTGTTGATGCAGGCAAACCCGGAAGAACTCGCCCAGGTTCTGGAGGCGTTGGGGAATGTCGGTGCCGCCCGTTTCTCCAAGCAGCTGGAGGAGATGGGAAGCGACGACCGTGTTCCGCTTGGCTTGAGGATTGAGGCTGGGATGCTCTTGGTTGATGATCGGACTTCTCCAGCACTTTTTTCGCTGATGATGAAGGCCCTGAAGTCGGGAGATGGTCGTGTGTTGGTTCACCTTGGGTCCATGCGTTTGACGGAGGCACAACTGCTCGAGCTTGCGGAGGCTGCTCCTGATGTCGAGGCGCTTCGGTTTCCGCTCTATCTGAATCTCTTCAACAAGCTCCGTAATGCAACGGTGGGGAAGGCATTGCTTTCCAATCTCAAGAAACTTCCCGTCATCAAGGGCATTTCTGCTGCCGAGCTGAAGCGACTGTTGACGCGTTTTCCTGTCGAGGTTCAAGAGGCATCCGAAGCATGGTTGTCTCCGTTGATGGATGGCGAGAGAAACCAGGAGCTCCGACTCAACAACCACCTGAGTCGTTTGGGAGAGGGGGATGCGAGGTCGGGCAGGTTGCTCTTCTACTCCGCCAAGGCTGCCTGTTCCGCCTGCCATCGCATTGATGGGGAAGGAGCCATGCTTGGGCCTGATTTGAGTGGGATCGGCAGGATCCGCTCCCGCAGGGATCTGCTGGAATCCATCCTCTACCCAAGCGCATCGCTTGCGCGTGACTTCGAGAGCCAGGTGGTTTCCACGAAGGACGGTGAGGAAGTGACAGGAGTGGTGGTGGCTGAAGATCAAGAGTCCATCACCCTGGGAATGGCAGGTGGCATCAGGCAGGAGATCCGGAAAGCTGATATTGAGGACATCAAGAAGAGCGAGCAGTCGCTCATGCCCCAGGGAATTGAAGCGGCGATGACTGAGGGGGAACTGGCTGACCTTCTGCGTTTTTTGGAAACCCGCAGGAGTCTCGGTCGTAGGGAGGAATAGGAAATGCGGTGTCGGCCTACTTGGCAAACTCGATCACGCGCGTTTCCCGGATGACCGTAACTCGAATTTGGCCCGGATACTGAAGCTCATCCTCGATTCGTTTACTGATGCTTCGCGCAAGCTTGTAGGCTTCGTCATCATTGATGGAATCCGGCCTGACCATGATGCGCAGCTCGCGTCCCGCATGAATGGCAAAGGATTTCTCGACCCCCTCATAGGACGAACCGATCTTCTCCAGGTTCTCAAGACGCTTGATGTAGGTGGTCATGCTCTCGGAGCGGGCTCCGGGGCGGGCGGCGCTGATGGCGTCGGCGGCACTGATGAGAATGCCGTAGGGGGTCTCATGGGGTTTCTCGTCATGGTGGGTGGCCACACCGTCGAGAACGGCATGCTGTTCTCCGTGACGCTTGAGGAATTCGGCGCCTACGATGGCATGGGAGCCTTCCATCTCCTGGCTGAGGGCCTTCCCGATGTCATGGAACAATCCGGCCCGTCGGGCGATGTCCTCATCCAGGCCAAGTTCCGCGGCCATCAGGGCGGAAAGGTGTGCGACTTCGACTGAATGATCGAGGACGTTCTGGGAATAGCTCAGGCGAAAGCGCAGGCGCCCCAGGACCTTGAGCACTTCCGCTGGAACGAGACCGACACGGGCACGATGAGCAGCGTCCCTTGCTGAATCCTCGATCAGGTCGTCCATTTCCGAATCCACCTTGGCCACGACTTCCTCAATCCGGGTCGGATGGATTCTTCCGTCCTGAATGAGACGCTGCATCGCCTCTCGGGCCACTTCGCGCCGAACGGGGTCGAAGCCAGAAAGAACCACCGCATTGGGAGTGTCGTCAATCAGCACAGTGATGCCGGTTGCGGATTCAAAGGCCCGGATGTTCCTGCCTTCGCGCCCGATGATCCTTCCCTTCAGGTCGGGGCTGGGCAGGGCAAGGGTGGCAGTGGTCGTCTCGAAGGTGTGGTCGGCGGCGTATCGCTGGATGGCTGTTGAAAGGATGAATCTCGCCTTGTCTTCGGCTTGTACCTTGGCCTCCTCGATGATCTTGCGGGACATGGCGCTTGCATCGGTCATTGCCTCCCGTTCGACTTTTTCGGTCAACTGTTGACGGGCTTCCTCAGCGGTCAACCCGGCAATGCTTTCCAATTTCTTTTCCTGCTCCTCCAGAGTTTCCTCCATGACTTGTCGCAGTTCCTCCAGTTGGTGCTTCTTCTCCGAGAGGGCCTCCTGTCGCTCACCAAGTGATCTTTCCCTTGCGGTGATGCCGCTGAGCTGTTCGTTGACGATCTTTTCCCTGTCCTTGAGCAGGCTTTCTCGTTCCTCGATGGAGGCAAGGCGCTCCTTCGCCTTCAGGTTGACTTCCTCGATTACACGGTTGGAGTTCTCCTCGGCCCTAACGCCGGCGTCCTTGACTAGGGCAGAGGCCTCGTCACGGGCCTTGGCGAGAATGTCATCCCGCTCAAGCCCCGTCTGGGCCTTCAGGCGCTTCTCCCTCAAAGAGAACAACGCCCAGCCTGCGGCAGCCCCAAAAATAAAGGCAAGGGCTGACTCGGCACC
>CAZKNW010000555.1:0-3106 GCA_964554035.1 uncultured Verrucomicrobiota bacterium | reverse complement strand
GACGGCATCGTGGACGGATTCCAATCTCCCGCCGGCCTGCCACAGGAGACTTTTTTTCTCGCTCGCCTGTCCACCCTGCCGTCGGCCTGAAATCTGGAACAACCCGGCATGGAGGGATTCCTGCCGGTCGAAGAAACCGAGGACGTAAAGCTCCTGGTCCACCATGCCCGTGGGCCGGACGCGGGAGGAAGGACTGTGGGACCACTGGATTCTCCCATCCCCAAGGATCCATCGATTGTTCTCCATCAGGGCCAGCTCATGGTTCACCCCAATCTTGAGTTGAACCTCCTTCGGATCCGAGGCGGCAGCAGCCATGACCGTCCTGATCATCACCCGGGAAAATCCCTCCTGGATATCGTTCCGTCCTTCGGACCCGATCCAGGGAATCGTGGCAGGAGCCCCGGGGACCAGGCTTCCCGAAAGCAGGATGTGGCTTTCAGGCACCTTCAGTTTGCCACTGAGCTCCCTGCGAACCGAACTGCAAAAGGAATCATCCAGGGCGAACAGTTCCGTCGAGACGAGAACGATGCGGTCCAGTCGCACGGTTTCCGCCTCCGTGACAACGAGCGCCTTGATCTTGATCTCTCGCGCCGCTTGAAGCGTTCCTGGAATACGGTTGCCAACGGAAGCCCCTGAGGCGGAAACCGAAAGGAAACCCGTCGCCGAACTCACCAGGAAGGTGGCGTCTCCTGCCAACAGGATGCCCGGCAAGAGGAGAAGGGAGAGGAAAACCATCAGATGATGAAACTGGCTCCCGGAAGGATTCCGCATGGGGAATCCTGCTGTCCTCAAGCACCAGGTGACAACCCTTTTGATCGCGGGTCGCCTGCGCTTGAAAAACGGCCAAATGCGCAAAAAAGGCCCTTTCTCGGCAAGATTCTGCTGGTTTCCGGACTCTCTTTCAGTATTTTCAGCGCTCTTTTTGCGTGAATTACTGAAATTGAATTACTGAATGGAACCTACAGCAGATATCGCTCTTATCGGCCTGGCTGTCATGGGACAGAACCTGATTCTGAACATGAACGACCATGGATTCACCGTCGTTGCCTACAACCGCACCGTCGAGAAGGTGGACCGCTTTCTCGAGAATGAAGCCAAGGGCACGAAGATCATCGGCGCCCGCTCCATCGAGGAGATGGTCAGCCACCTCAAGCGCCCCCGCCGCGTCATGATGCTCGTCAAGGCCGGTGAGGCCGTGGACGCCTTCATCGAGCAGGTGCTCCCCCACCTTGAGGAGGGTGACATCATCATCGATGGTGGCAACTCGCTCTACACCGACTCCAACCGCCGCACCAAATATCTTGCCGAAAAGGGCATCCACTTCATCGGAACCGGTGTTTCCGGTGGTGAGGAAGGTGCACGTTTCGGTCCTTCCATCATGCCTGGTGGATCCGAGAACGCATGGCCTCATGTGAAGGACATCTTCCAGGCCATTTCAGCCAAGGTGGACGACAACGAGCCCTGCTGCGACTGGGTGGGCAACGATGGAGCGGGCCACTACGTGAAGATGGTTCACAACGGCATCGAGTACGGCGACATGCAGCTCATCTGCGAGGCCTACAACCTGATGAAGACCGGACTCGGTATGACCGCCGACGAGATGCACGAGGTCTTTGCCGAATGGAACAAGGGCGAACTGGACTCCTTCCTGATCGAGATCACCCGCGACATCCTCGCCTACAAGGATGAGGATGGATCCCCTCTCGTCGAGAAGATCCTCGATACCGCAGGCCAGAAGGGCACCGGAAAATGGACCACCATCTCCTCAGCCGAGTTGGGTCAGCCTGTGACCCTCATCGCCGAGGCCGTCTACTCACGCTGTGTCTCAGCGATGAAGGAAGAGCGTGTGGCTGCCTCGAAGAAGCTCCGCGGTCCCAAGCCGATCATCAAGTCTGACCGCGCCAAGTTCATCGAGCAGATCCGCCAGGCCCTTTACGCCTCTAAGATCGTCTCCTATGCCCAGGGCTACATGCTCCTGAAGGCGGCCGCTGACGAGTACAAGTGGAAGCTCAACTACGGTGGCATCGCTCTCATGTGGCGGGGTGGCTGCATCATCCGCTCGGTCTTCCTTGGCAAGATCAAGGAGGCTTACAGCAAGCGCCGCAAGCTCGACAACCTCCTGCTGGATCCGTTCTTCAAGCGTGAGATCCGAAAGTGCCAGACCGGATGGAGAAACGTCGTGGCAACCGCGGCCAAGAAGGGCATTCCGGTTCCCGCGTTTTCAACCGCCCTGGGTTTCTTCGATCAGTATCGCACCGAGACCCTGCCGGCCAACCTCCTGCAAGCCCAGCGCGACTACTTTGGCGCGCATACCTATGAGCGGATCGACAAGCCTCGTGGCGAGTTCTTCCACACTAACTGGACCGGACGCGGCGGCGACGTCTCCAGCTCCACCTACAACGCGTAGGTCAAAGGTTTCCGCAGTCGTTCGTCCGGAAGGACGGGCTCACCTGCAAGCGACTCCCAAAGGCCGGCATCCGAAAGGGTGCCGGTCTTTTCTTTTGGAGTGGAGTGGATTCGAAGAAAGGGGAATCCTCATCCACCCGTGCTTCGGGTAAGAAGGAAGTCGACAGCGAAGTAGATCACGAAACACCCGATCACGAAGGCGAACAGAAGGACAAAGGACCACTTCAGGCGGGCCATCATCCTGGCATCCGGCATGCCACAATCGATGCAACGGTCGTCCCTACGGTGCAACCTTCCACCGCAATAGGCACAGGACCTCGATTTTTTTCTCTTCTTGCCGGTTTCCGTCATGAGGGAGGGTTGGGCACTGGCTTAACAGCGTCAGCTTCGACAGCGCCACGCATCGGATAGTTCATTTGCTCCTTCCCGGTCAAGCAACTATCCAATTTTGAGACACTCCTTATTCAACGCCGTACCGTTGGCATCGCGCCTGCTACCCAGCGATAGCAAGGTAACCCCGGCAATTTCAGCCGTTTTACTTGAAGTAAGCCCTGATTAGAGGCAATTTTAAGACACTCTGGACAAAGTGCTTATGAAGATTCTTCGCGCCAATTGTCGGATTCAGTTCACTGCGGCAGATGTCGAGTTCATCGCCGAAACCCTATCCGAGGGAAACAGCGCCAACATCGATGCCATCGCC
>CAZKNW010000554.1:0-3106 GCA_964554035.1 uncultured Verrucomicrobiota bacterium | reverse complement strand
GCTTCAATATTATGTTTGGCTATCCTGAGACGGCAGGGCTTATTTGAACCACACCATGAACCATTCGAATTCATTCATTCCACGCGGAATCCTTGTCTGCCTACTTCTTGGGGCATTCTCCGTTTGTGCAGCTGCGAAGCTGGGGCCGGTCGCCCTCCACGAACTGCTTCAGAAGGGCGATGACGCCAGGGCACTCAAGGAGATCCGGAACAGCTTCGGTAGCTGGGGGCTCACCAATCCCAAGGCCAAGGCACGGCTCGAGAAGACCACGGTGGTCTGGGCGGTCGACAGCAAGGAGCCTGTCACCATCGTGGATGGAGACGGGAAGTCACTGGGCGATTTGAAACGTCTTGCAGGCAGTGATGTGCAGGTGCTCTCCATCGAGTTTCCCAATGCCACCCTCCTCGACTATGAAACCCGTGTGGGAGGGAAAAAATTCCGCTCCGGGAGTTTCAAGATCGAGCACTATGACTACACCCCGGACAGCTTTGAGCAGCCGGGCGTTCCCAAGGGGATGGTCGAGAAGAGGGTCTGGAAGAGCCAGATCTTCACCAACACGGTCCGCGACTTCGTCATCTACGTTCCCGCCCAGTACAAGACCGACAAGCCGGCATGCGTCATGGTCTTCCAGGATGGACTCCGTCATGCGGATCCCAAGGGCACCCTGCGTGCGACCACGGTCATGGACAACCTGATCCATCAGGGAAAGATGCCGGTGACGATCGGGATCTTCATCAACCCGGGCAGCTTCCTGAACCAGCCTGAAGGCTCCAAGCCCCGCAACCGCAGCTTTGAGTATGACATCCCCAGTGACCTGTATTCCCGGTTCCTGCTGGAGGAAATCCTCCCGGAGGTCGGCAAGGACTACAACCTGAGGACGGATCCGGGCAGTCGTGCCATTGCGGGTGGTTCTTCCGGCGGTATCTGCGCATGGACCGTCGCATGGGAGAGGCCAGACCAGTTTCACCGGGTTGTTTCCTGGGTGGGCAGTTTTACCAACATCCGTGGCGGCCATGTCTATCCCAACCTGATCCGCAAGACGGAGCGCAAACCCATCAAGGTCTGCCTTCTTGATGGCACCAATGACGTGGTCAACGCCCACGGATCCTGGCCGATCGCCAACATGAAGATGGACGCGGCCCTCAAGTATGCCAATTACGACTACAAGTTCATCTGGGGTCCCTGCTTCCACGGGAGCAAGCATGCCGGTGCCATGCTTCCTGAGATGCTGACCTGGGTCTGGAGCGACTGGACACCCTGATTCCATGAGTGAATCGGGCCCCATCATCGTTCTCGTCGAAACCCAGATGGGGGAGAACATCGGGATGTGCGCCCGGGCCATGCTCAATTGTGGTCTGACACGTCTTCGTCTGGTCCGTCCCCGGGATGGCTGGCCCAATGAAAAGGCACGGGCACTTTGTGCGGATGCGGATGTGGTGATCGATGGCGCCGAGGTCTTTGAGACGGTTGAGGAGGCGGTGGCGGATTGTCACCGTGTCTATGCCACCACGGCCCGGCAGAGGGAGTTGAACATCACCAGTCTTCCCGTGGATGAGGTGGTGGCGGAGATCCGCGGCATGAACGAGGGTGAGTCCTCTGGCCGTCAGGCTGCTGTTCTCTTCGGTCCCGAGGCATCGGGCTTGGACAATCACGCGATCGCCCAGGCGGACCGTTTGGTCCACTTTCCCATGAACCCGGAATTCAGCTCCCTCAACCTGGCCCAGGCGGTCCTGTTGCTGGCGTGGGAATGGTGGTCGGAGGAACTGAAGGGGGGGGAGGTGTCCTTGCCTGATGTGGACTCGGCGCCCAAAGGGGAGGTTCGATTTTTTCTCGATCGCCTGGAGACCCTTCTGGAGGAGTCCGGCTTCTTCCTGACTGAGGAAATGAAGCCGCGTACTGCGGCCAATGTCCGGGCATTGCTGACCCGGGCGAATCCCACCATGCAGGAGCTCAAGCTCTTTCATGGAGTCCTGACGGCTCTTACCAGGGACTTCACCAGGCCGGGCCAATGAGTAATCCAACGGCATCCGGATCCCACCTGTATGGGATCGAGTTTCATGCGCTCGAGGAACGCCTCAAGGCGGATGGCGTCAATCCCGTTCATGCCACAGCCCTTTTTCGCAGCCTGCATCGGGATGCCTGGGACGGCAAGGAAGTCCCCGAAGAGTGGCTTCCACCCCTTAGGAAATGGTGGGAAGCCAACGGGGCTGCCGATCTGAAGCAGCTCCAGCAAATTGATTACGTTGAAAGCGCCGACGGCTACACACGCAAGCTTCTGCTGCAGCTGGAGAACAAGCAGGAGATCGAGACCGTGCTCATGGGATATCGGGGGCGCTACACGGCATGCCTGAGTTCCCAGGCGGGTTGTGCGATGGGATGTGTCTTTTGTGCCACGGGTCAGATGGGGTTTGATCGACACCTGACCGCGGGGGAAATCGTGGAGCAGGTGGCGAGGGCCAGGCAGCTTGCGTGGCAGTTCGGCGATGGAGAACCGCTTCGCAATCTCGTGCTCATGGGCATGGGTGAACCGCTTCACAATTATGACGCCGTCATGAAGGCGTTACGCATCGTCTCCGACCAGCGGGGCATGGGGATAGCGCCTTCCAAGATCACCGTCAGCACGGTGGGTGTGGTTCCGGGTATTCGTCGATTTGCAGACGAGAAGCAGCCCTTTCACCTCGCCGTCAGCCTGCACGCCGTCACCGATGAGGAACGCACCGCATTGGTCCCGGTGAATGCCCGGTGGCCGCTTTCCGCCCTGATGGATGCCTGCCGCTATTACATGGAAACGACCGGGCGACGCGTCCTCTTTGGCTGGACCCTGATTCATGGAAAGAACGATTCCGTCGAGACCGCAGGGAAGGTCGCCGACCTGATCAAGGGAATGGACTGCCACCTCAACCTGATCCGCCTCAATCCAACCGAAGGCTACGAAGGCACGGCCAGCCAGGAAGAGGCCGCCGAGAAGTTCCAGAAGGTCATCCAGGATGCTGGCATTCCCTGCACGATCCGGCAGAGAAGGGGAATCGACGTGGCGGCTGGTTGCGGTCAGCTGAAGGCGGCAAATAGGAAGGGTCAGTAACTGTTTGTATTCATCACAGAGTTC
>CAZKNW010000553.1:0-3114 GCA_964554035.1 uncultured Verrucomicrobiota bacterium | reverse complement strand
ACGGCAAGCCGCGTCAGCCCTGAGCGCATGCGGAAGATCCGGGTCTTCAGCAGCGGCGAAAGCGCCAGCTATGTGTCCCTCGATTTCCGCGAACAGAAGGGCTACATCTACCGCCTGGGACGGGCCGATGAAAAGGAATCCAGCCTCCTCAAGAAGCTGATCGCCGCCAAGGACTCGACCATCGTCAGTGAGTTTGCCGGCAGGAAGATTGTCCGCGAACCGGTCCCCATCGAGAAGGCGGAACCCCTTCGCCTGGAGTTGGAATCCTTCTTCAACTGCGTCGTGGAAAAGCAAACGCCCCTCGTATCCGGCTCCTCGGCCAAGCAGGCACTCGACCTCGCACTGGAGATCACACGTCAGATCGAAGCGGCGAAGGTTCGCGTTCCTGAAGACTGATCCGAGATGAGCCGCCCCAGCATCATGTTGATTGCGGGTGAGGTCAGTGGCGACCAGCGCGCCGCCTCACTTATCCGGGCGATGAAATGTCATCCAGCCCTGGCCAACGCTTCCTTCTTCGGTGCAGGCGGTTCCTCCATGAAGGAGGCCGGCATGGAAACCCTGATCGACCTCACCGGCCACGCGGTCATCGGACATCTGGATGCCATCAGGAACTACTTCAAGTTCCGCGGATTCTTCCAGCAGCTCCTCAGGGAAGCCATTGATCGTCGCCCGGCCCTGCTGATCCTGGTTGATTACTCAGGCTTCAACCTGCGCTTTGCCAAGGCACTCAAGACCCATGCCAAGGGACGGAATGGATGGGACCTGAAGATTGTCTATTACGTTTCCCCTCAACTCTGGGCCTCCCGCGAGGGCAGATCCAAGGTGATGGCCGAGAACGTCGACCTCCTGCTCTCCATCATCCCTTTCGAGAAGCAATGGTATGCAGAGCGGCTTCCCGCCTTTCCCGTCGAGTTTGTCGGCCATCCCCTCCTCGATGAATTCGAGGACAAGCCACCTGTCTTCGGGAAGGCAACGGAAGCGAGACGACCACCCCACATCCTCCTTCTCCCGGGCAGCCGCAAGGCGGAGGTCTCGCGCCACCTTCCCCTCCTTCTCGAAACAGCCGGGAAGTTGTGGGAATCCCATCATGCGACCTTCACCCTGGTCGTGCCTTCCGACGAACTGCTCACCTACTGCCACGAGAATGGTGGCGACGCAGAGCACATCCAACTGCAGAAGGGAAAGACCCGTGAAGCACTGGCCAAGGCGGACCTCGCCCTGACCAAGTCCGGAACCATCACCATGGAGTGCGCCCTTTATGGGGTGCCGGCCATCGTCTTCTACATCACGAATCCCCTGATCTACTTCCTTGGGCGACGGCTCATCAAGGTCCCCTACCTCGCCATGCCCAACCTGATTGCCAACGAATCCGTCTTTCCCGAATTCATCCAGGGAGAAGCCACTGCGGACAACCTTGTGAGGGAAGCCCTCTCCCTTCTTTCCGATGTGGAAAGAAGAAACAAGGTCATGGAAAGCCTCAGGCAGGTCGCCGAATCCCTCGGAGCCAAGGGCGGCTGCAACCGCGCAGCCGAACTGGTGGGCAACCAACTGAAGCTGCTGAAGGAGTAGCCGGGAAAGCTGGAGGGACGAGGTGTAAAAGGGGATTGAGTCGCGCCTACAGCGCTTGATGTCTTGGTGGCGGAATCTCCCCAGGGCTTCACCCTGTGCTGTAGTTGAACCGGGCCGTTGGCCCGATGAGCCTGGAATCCCATGAAGCTGATGGTCATCGACCCTCACGATAGGTCTTCATCCCAGCGCCAACGGTGCGTTTCATGTGCAGCCTAGGGAGAAGCCCTAGGATTGGGTAGAGAAAGGGAAAGAGGGCTGAAGGCTCGCCTCAATTCCTTCCAATGGAGGGATGAGCTCCCACGAGTCCCACTCCAACACACTGAAGGGGTGACATTCTGGTCCACCACGGCTGTCGCGCACACCATTGGCTCATTCTACCATGCTCTGAGATCTGGGACGCGCAGGAGCTTGTCCCTCCTAAGCAGACAATCTGGAGGGACGAGTTCCCACGAGTCCCACTCCAACACCCTGAAGGGGTGACACTCTGGTCCACCACGGCTATCGCGCACACCATTGGCTCATTCCACCATGCTCTGAGATCTGGGACGCGCAGGAGCTTGTCCCTCCTAAGCAGACAATTCGGAGGGATGAGCCACTTCACTGGATTGGATTCATTCTGAATCTGGGGGAGATCATTCCACAAAAAGAAAGCCCGATGATCTTTCGACCATCGGGCTACTTGTTGTGGTGTGTGGTGCCCGATTGCCGGGCTGTGGGTTTTAGAAGATGAGAAGTGCGGAGGATAGCTTGATCCTCTCCTTCCATGCCGCACCTCCCTTGGTTTCCGGTCGGGTGACGGATGTCAGGCTAGCGGACCCAACGGGTTTCTGTGCGAACCTCCATGGCATGCAGTGGTTGTTTTGTCTGTTGTTGTGGGAAAACTCACGGAAGCGGATCGGGGTATTCAGTCTCATGTTTCGGATGGGTTGGGTTTAATTGGTCCGAAAGCCTGAACCATCAGCGAAACGAGGAAGGGGGGTCGGCCTGGCCACTTCAGGGGAAGGGGCATCCCGGACAATCCGGCGCATGTAGGCAAACCACCACTTCGCCTGGGGATGCTCCTGCACCGCACGGTCCCTAGGGATGCAGGTGGCGACCGGCCGGTCGAAGGTCATTTCCATTTGTTCGTTCAGTCTCATGGGCTCGTCTTTCGTTGTTGTTGACGTGCCCAATCCTCCACCCACCCTGGGACATTGGGTGTCCAAGGCTGGATTTCCCGAAAATATTTTTTGAGAGGCAGAAGCGCAGAGAAGACTGGAGAATCCCAGGCATCGAGAGACACACTCCCTTTCTCCGTGTGAGATCAAGAAGGCTTTCCACGGATTCAGAAAGGCCACCGATTCCCGGAACAAGAACCGGACCTTCCAATATCCATTCCCTCGGGTTCTACTGGGTATTTGGGAATCCCCCCACCTACCAGCTTCGCTCGAGGTCCTTCAGGTCCGACCATGACCGCTTGCCGGTCGAAAAGATCTCCAGCTCGACCCGTTCCTCTTCACGGTCCGCATTGGTCACCTTGGCCACAGGGATCTTCCGGCCTTCAAA
>CAZKNW010000552.1:0-3115 GCA_964554035.1 uncultured Verrucomicrobiota bacterium | reverse complement strand
CAGTTGGATAGAGCATCTGCCTTCTAAGCAGGTGGTCACAGGTTCGAATCCTGTCGGGCGTACCACTCTTTTCCCTCAATAGTCCTCTTTCCCCATGGTTTCCCTACAATCCCTGAAGAAGCTCGTCGAAGAACACGGGGATGCCCTCAAGGCCCCGATTCGTTCGTTTCCGGTGGCTGGACGGACCATGGATTTTGACAGGAATCCGATGCTGATGGGTGTGGTCAACCTCTCCGCTGACTCCTGGTACAGGGAGAGTGTTTGTCTGAGCCTGGAGGCGGCGATCCAGAGGGGCAGGGTCCTGGCTGCGCAGGGAGCTTCCCTGATCGACCTAGGAGCCGAATCGACGCTTCCCCAAGCGAAGAGGGTGGATGGTGCTGAACAGGTCCTCGGGGTCATGCCTGTGCTCAAGGCGTTGGTGGATGATGATATTGCTGTTTCGATAGAGACCTACCTTCCGGAAGTGGCGAAGGCTTGTCTGGAGGCTGGAGCATCCGTCCTGAACCTGACTGGGTGTGGTTCCGCGGAGTCGATCTACGAAATGGCCGCTGAGAATGGAGCTGCCGTCATCATTTGCTACGTGGATGGCGAGCACGTGCGGGACGTTGGGGCGCTCGACATCGCCGATGATCCGGTGCCCGTGATGTTGGATTACTTCAGGAGGGAGATTGAACGGGCTGCCAGGAAAGGGCTTGAACGCATCTTTGTGGATCCCGGAATGGGGTTCTACTACAAGAACCTTGATGACGGGAGGCAACGGGTCCGTTACCAGGCGAGGACCTTCCTCAACACCTTCCGCTTTCGCGAACTGGGTTTTCCGATCTGTCATGCGCTGCCGCACGCCTTCGAGACCTTTGGCGAGGAGGTAAGGACAGCGGAGGGGTTCTTTGCCACCTTGGCCAGTCTTGGAGGAACCCATCTTTTTCGCACCCATGAGGTGCCGAGGGTCAAGGCGGTGTTGGATACCCTGGGGATGATGGCGGATCCGGACTAGCTCAGCGGGTCTCGGCGCACTGGACGCATTGGACGGCATCCGGTTGGACCTCGAGGCGTTCTTCCGAGATGGGCTTTTTGCAAGTGGGGCAGATCCCGTATTGACCCTTCTTCAACTTTTTGAGCGCCCTGTCCACCCTCTGGAGCTGGGCTTCCTGACGTTCCTTGAGTTCTTTCGCAAGGTGTTGGTTCTGGATCTGCTCGATCCTGGAGATGCGCCCGATATTGGTGTCCAGTGTCACCACCTCGGAATCCTCCGCATTCATCTTCAAGGCGGACTCAAGCTGGGTTTTGAGTTCGTTGAGTCGGCGTTCGAAATGGATCTGCTTGACCGGGTCCACGGTTCTAGATGAAGACGATGTGATCGGTGGGAATCGGGTTCTCGAATCCTGGAGGTCCGTCAAAGCAGTTGCCGATGAACTCATCAATCCGCTTTCGGGTCTGGGGTGAAATCAGGTTCTGAACCTTTTCCGAACACTTGCTGCAGATCAGGGAAGGTTGCTGGTAGCGGATCATCCTGTCGCCGTAGAACACACCAGCGACGCTGAACTCGCCGCATTCCTCGCGCCTGGTGCTGCAGAAGTTGCATTCCTCCGTGCTCTCGAAGTGCTTGCGGTTCATCTCGACGAATCCCTCAATCCGCTCCTTGGAGAGCTTGGAGAAATCCTCGTGCATCTGGACCAGGCACTTCATGCACATGGCAAACTCGAAGATGACCTCTCCCTTGGCCTGGGACTTGTGCACGACATAGGTGGTTCCCTTCAACTTGCCGTGACATTCAATGCACTCCTCAAAGGGCCCCTCGTGCTGAAACGAGTGGAAAATCTCGGGAATGGGCTCGCTGGGGATGTCTTCAGGTTCGTTGTCGAAATCCGATGGATCAATGGGGTCGCTCATTGTGACGCTAGTTCCTGCCAAAGTACTGCGCTCATATGCATGCCCTTGGCAAAGTGATCGAGTGAAAACTTCTCGTTTGGAGAATGAAGGTTGTCATCCGGAAGGGCCAGACCCAGAAGGAGGGATTCGGCACCAAGAATCTTCTTGAAGTCGTTGACGATGGGGATGGAGCCGCCCTCCCTCAGGATCACGGGCTCATGACCGAAGGAGGCCTTCAGCGAACGGAGGCCGGCCTGTGCCAGGTCCGAGGTGGGATCCATGATGTAGGGTTCTCCGGCATGGCCCTCCACCAGGGTCATCTTCACGGAACGGGGACAAATGGATGTCAGGTGTTTCCTGACCCGTTTCATGATGACAGCCGGATCCTGGCTTGGTACGAGCCTCATCGTGATTTTTGCCGAAGCCCGGGAGGGAACGATCGTCTTGCTGCCTTCGCCCTGGTAGCCACTCGTCAGACCATTGATCTCGAAAGAGGGTCTTGCCGCGCGCTGCTCGTGATGGGTGAAGCCCTTTTCGCCGTAGAGTTCACGGACCCCAAGAAGCTTTTTGAACCGTGCCTCGGTCCCAGGCAGGCGGGCGAAGCTCTTCCTCTCCAGTTTGGTCAGTGATTCAACCTCATCGTAAAAGCCGGGAATGGTGATTCGGCCCTTTTTGTCCCTCAATGAACCCAGCAGCTGACAGAGGGCCATTGCCGGATTCTCCACACATCCGCCGAAGATCCCGGAATGAAGGTCGGCATTGGGGCCCTCGAGTATGACATCGAGGGCAACCACGCCTCTGAGTGCATAGGTCAGGGCCGGGTGCCTGGAACTGGGCATGCCCGAATCGGAGATGACGACTCCCTGGCAGGCAAAGTCCTTCTTGTTTGCCTTGAGGAAGGGGGCAAGTCCCTCGCTGCCGACCTCCTCCTCCCCTTCTATGACGAAGGTGAGATCGCAGGGAAGTTCGGTGCCGGTCTTGAGGTAGGCCTCCACGGCCTTGATATGCGCGAAGTTTTGGCCCTTGTTGTCGCTGGTGCCGCGGGCATAGATGTTGCCGTTGGCGATGCGCGGCTCAAAGGGAGGGGTCTTCCACAGGTTGAGCGGATCGGGTGGCTGGACATCGTAGTGCCCATAGACCAGGAAATGGGGCTTCCGTGAATTCCTTTGCCGGGGTGTCTGTGCGACCAGGATGGGATTGCCCGGGGTGGAATGCAGCTTCGCCTTGAGCCCGATCGAGCGGCAGT
>CAZKNW010000551.1:0-3118 GCA_964554035.1 uncultured Verrucomicrobiota bacterium | reverse complement strand
TTGAACCCTACGAGGCGAGGCTCGAACTGCTGATTCCCCTAATGACCTTCGAGACCTGGATGCCTTTGGACCGGAAGGATCCTTCCATGATCACGGTCGAGGAACAGAAGGCCGCAGCGGCCCTGGTGGAGCCCTTCCTCAAGACCAACGTCTTCACCACCATCAACGGAGAGGAAATCGCTCCAAGACTCAGCCGCCTCGATTTCTACGGGCTCGACTTCAAGGACTTTGCACGACGTCCGACTCCAAAGGACCTCAGCATCTACCATGCACGCATGGGAATCATCATGACCTTTCCCAGTGCCGACCTGCTGAATGAAGTCGTCCTGAAGTGGGAGAAATACACCAAGCGTGTGCCCTTCATCCGGGCCGATGTCTTCGTGGATGACGAACCTCCCTACAGGGCCTACTTCGAACCGGTTGCCAGCGAATTCAAATGGACGAACGAAGGACAGATCCAGGCACCCGTGTTCGCGACCCTCTCCCCGCCTCCTCCCGTTCCGTCCATGAAGCTTCCCGTGACAGGCCTGATCTTTCTCGCCGCGTCGGTGTTCGTGCTCGTGCGCTCGATCTCGGACTCCCGCAGGACCCGATCCCATGCGATCCGGGCCGTCATGGTGGTCATTCTCGGTGGGATCTCGGCAGGGACCTGGAGCGTTGGGATGATCTCCATCCAGCACCCCTTCCTGAAGCCTGCCGCACTACCCGCTGAAGAAAAGGAACTGATCACCCAATCGCTGATGAACAACCTCTATGGCGCCTTTTCCTATCGGGATGAAAACGCGATCTACGATGCCCTCAACCGGAGTCTTTCCGAAGGGGCCTTGAGAAAGGTCTACCTGCAGTTTCAATCCAGCCTCCAGGTCGCTGAGCAGGGAGGCGCCCGGGCAAACATCGAAAGCCTGGAATGGATGGAACTGCGCCCGGATCGCGAACGCCCGGCCAACCGCATCTTCTCCATGGAAGCCGATTGGATCGTGGAAGGGACCGTCGAGCACTGGGGCCACATCCACAACCGGCGCAACCACTACCGCGCCGACATCGTGGTCGGAACCTCGGAAGAACAATGGCGCATCCTCGAGATCAACATCCTCGAGCAGGAGCGAGAGAAGCTCGACACCTCGCTGCGGGACTGAATTCTCTCACAGAGGCACGGGGAACACGGAGGAAGATCACTTCGTGATGAAAACGCAAACGCCCCTCCCCACGTAGAATCGGATGTCAATCCGATCACTCCTTTTCACCTTCCGGCTTCACCTTTTTGAAAATCCCCTTGGGTATTTGGGTATTTCCGAGATTCCTCTCACAGAGGCACGGGGAGCACGGAGGAAGATCACTTCGTGATGAAAACGCAAACGCCCCTCCCCAATTACCCACGTAGAATCGGATGTGAATCCGATCACTCCTTCCCAACTTCAGACTTCACCCATTTGAAAATTTCTTGGGTATTTGGGTCCTTGGGTATTTAGGTATCCCCCCCCCTTCACCCCGCCGCGCGGAATGAGATCCTCTGGATCACTTCCTTGCCAAAGGCGTCCTGCAGGGACTTGAGGATGTCGCGTCGGCGCCACCGGACGATCTCGTCCAGCCAGGCGCTGTTGCTTACGTCCACGAAGAGGGTGCCCTTGTGAAGCTTCACGGGCTGGGCATGCTCGGTGACATTGGGGTCGAGCAGCGTGTTCCAGACCTTGACGATCTCGGCCTCGTTGCGACGAGCCTCGATGCGAAGCCCCTTCATCACACCGGACACAAGGTCGGAGCTGGACTTGATCTTGAGATCCCATCCCTTCTCCAGATTGGGAAGATCGAGGTGCCTCCACTGTTGCAGAACCTGACGACGCGCCCAGTCCTCCTGTCGCTTTTCCTTCCACGACTGGTGGGCTTCCGGCTTGGCAGCCGGTTGGTTGTCATCGGTTTTTTTCATCCAGGACGAGTACGCTTCGCGGAGGCATATCGTAGTTCCCGCTGATGCGTTCGCCAGTCAGAAAATCATGAATGGATTTCAGGAACTGGATCCGGACGGGGGCGTCCTGCTGATTGATCATGATGTAGACCCGCTGCTCCTCGTTGCCACGCATGCTGACCTCGATCGTATCCGGCACCTTGAGGAGCGGATAGAGGTGGCACTGCTGGCGCACCCAGAACATGAGGTCGTCGTAGAACTCCTGATGGCTGGTGGTCCCGATGTAGAGTGCCTTGCCCTCGCCAAATTGGTTGATGGTCATCGCCGGACTGCCCGCGTAGAAATCCTTGGTGTAGTTCGCTATGACCTGGGTGTCGGCATGAGGCTCGATGATGTCGCACCACAGGCTCGCCGGATGAAGCCGGCTGGTCTGGAAAGCCCCCTTGAAGTTGAGGGTGTTGTCCTGACCGGGGGGAAGGATGTCGAACTCCTTCACCTCCAACCCGAAGAGCTCGGTCAATTCCCCGGGGATGCCGTTGGTCGGCGCAATATTGTGATCATCCACCAGTGAGGTGTTGCACGTTCCGATCAGCATGCCTCCGTTGTAGGTGTAGAGGGCGAGACGATCCGCCTCACCCGGCGCCAGAAGGTGCAGCGAGGGCGCAATCACCAGCTTGTACTGGCTCAGGTCGTCGGTCGGGCGTGCGAAATCCACCGGGATGTTCCGGTTGTAGAGTGCGGTGTAGTAGCGCTTGATGTGCTCCACCTGGTCGAAATGCCGGTTGGGTCGAAGTTCATGGCTTTGCACCCAATGATTGTCATGGCTGATCAGGATACAGGTCTCTGGCTTGACCTCCGTTCCCCTCAGGATCGGTTCCAACTTCTGGAGTTCGCCCGTGATCTGCTGGACCTCGGTATACATGCGGTTTTTTCCGTCTCCCTTGTGATTCAGGACACCACCGTAGTATTTCTCCGGCCCCACCCTTGGCTGGCGCCAGTAGAAGTAGTTCACTCCATTCGCTCCCCGCGAGATCAACTGGTAGGTGAACACCCGGACCTCGCCCGGCCGGGCAACGTGGCTGACATCCTGCCAACTGGCGCTTCCCGCCTTCTGCTCCATGACCCAGAATCCACCGGTATCACCCGGCGTCTTGATGCCCTCCTTCTTCAGGCAACGCATCAGGTCGATACCCATGGCCACCTCGGCCGTCTTCT
>CAZKNW010000550.1:0-3125 GCA_964554035.1 uncultured Verrucomicrobiota bacterium | reverse complement strand
GTGAAGGCCGCGGTCTCGGCTCCGTTGTCAGCGGTGAAGATCACCACTGTGTTTTCGGCGAAGCCGTGTTTCTCCAGTGCGTTCAACACCTTGCCGACCATGGCATCGGTCTCGATGACAAAGTCGCCGTAGTAGCCGGCCTTGGATTTGCCGTGGAATTCCTTGTTGGGGACGATCGGATAGTGTGGGGAATTGAAGGCAAGGTAGGCGAAGAAGGGTTTGTCTTTCTTCTGCTTCGAGATCCACTCCAGAGTCTTCTCGGTGATGGTGGGAAGGATGTCGTAGGGATTCCAGCTTTCGGCCATGGGGCCGGGACGGAAGGAGCCTCCACCTGCGAGGGGCTCGGACTTGATGACCGGTTTCGTGGGGATGGTTGCGAAACGGTCGCCTTCGATCCAGCAGTAGGGAGGAAAGTTGATGGTACCATCGCCAAAGTAGTGTTCGAAGCCGCGCTCAAGTGGTCCACCGGGAAAGCGTTTGGACCAGTCGTAGGACTCGGCCAGGGGCCAATCCTTCTTCTCCACGCCTGGTTTGCGGATCGCATCGAAGTCCCAGCCGAGATGCCATTTGCCAAAGGCGCCCGTGTTGTAGCCCTTTTCACGGAACATCTTCGCGATGGTGTATTCGCCATCCTTGAAGACGGTTCCACCAAAGGCACCTACGATCCCGTGAAAACGCCGCCAGTGATGTTGCCCGGTGAGCAGGGCGAAGCGACTGGGCGTGCAGATGCCGGAGGAGCTGTGTCCATCGGTGAAGGTCATGCCCTGGGATGCCAGGCGATCCAGGTTGGGCGTCTGGATCTTGGCGTCCTTGTCGCCATGGGAAACATCGCCCACGCCCATGTCGTCCGCGTAGAGGATGACAATGTTGGGAAGCTTGTTGTCGGCCTGGAGTGAAGCGGTCGTGACGGTCAGCGCCAGTGTGGCGACCGTCAGGGGTAGGAAAGGGCTGGGACGTTTCTTCATGGGAACAGGAGAAGTATGGGCAGGAAGGTTCGGGAAAGAAAGGCGTTGGTTCAGGAGGGAGATGCCAGACGATAGGAGCGCGGCGTCTTTCCTGCCCATCGCTTGAAGGCCCGGGTGAAGGCGCTCTGTTCGGAGAAGCCGGTCAGGAACGCGATCTCACTCAATGAGTATTTCGATTCTGTGAGCAATCGTTCAGCAAGCTGTCGGCGTGATTCGTCGACCAGGGTCTGAAAGGAAAGCCCCTGGTCGGAAAGCCTACGCTGAAGCGTCCTCGCGCTCATGCCCAGTCGGGTGCCGATTTCTGACAAGGTCGGGATGCCTTCACTGAGGGCCTGGGAAACCTGGATCCGCACACGTTTGTCGAGTCCGAGGTCGTTTTCCAGTTCGGAGAGTTCCTTTTCCAGGTGCGCATCGAAGAATCTCGAAATGGAAGGATCTCCGAGCCTGTTCGGGGTCCGTAGAGCCTCCTTGGAAACCTGTATCGCGTCTCGGTCAGACCCGAAGTGGACAGGGCATCCGAAATACGCCTCGTGGGCGGAAATGTCGTCGGGTTCGGAATGCTTGAAATGGACCGCCAAGGGGACGAATCCGTTGGTGCTGACCTCTCGACTGATTTGCGTCACAGCGACGATGGTCTGCTCGTTGGAGAGCCTTAGCCCGAGGGTGCGGGGTCCCTCCCGGTGGAGCATCATGAAATAGTTTCCTGACTCCTTGAGGACTTCATAGATGGAGACACTGGTGAGCACCCGGGCGTAGCGTGCGGCTCTCTGAAAGGAACCATGAAGATCCACAGCAGACTTCCATGCCAACCCAAAGGCCCCGTAGTCGTCACAACGCATGGACGATCCCACCTTGACCGTCAGGGACGCCCCGATGTCACCGTCCTGGGCAACGGTTCTGCAAAGGTCGTAGTAGGCAGTATCGTCGACCATGAGTTTCGGGTCGACCGGGGCATCCGGATCAACCCCGACGCTTTGGAACAATTGGCGTCGCCGCTCAACCATTCCCGAGGAAACCGGTGCCGCCACATCCACGACCTTGTGGACAAAGAGTGAAGTAATCTGGCCCATTTATCCTGTAGTTGCCTTTGGAGAGCTGAATGGCGCGTTCGGTCAATTCATTGGCACCGAGAGTCAAGATTTTCGGCCTGCCCATGAGCCATGGTGTTTGCGTTCTCAAGCAACGAGAAGGAAACAATCATGAAAAACGAAAATTCGCAAAATACATCGGAAAACAAACCTATCCTTGTCCTGGGCGCCTCGGGCAAAACCGGTCGTCGTGTCATATCAGGTCTCAAGAACCTCGGGCAGTCCGTTCGAATCGGCTCGCGCAAGGCGACACCTGCCTTTGATTGGAATCACGAGGCAGGCTGGGATGCCTGTCTGGCGGGTGTTGACTCTGTCTATGTGAACTATGTTCCGGACCTGGCTGTGGTTGGGGCGACGGATTCCATCTCCGCCTTCATCGCCAAGGCCAAGTCACATGGAGTCCGCAAGCTCGTGCTGCTCTCGGGGCGGGGGGAAGCCGAGGCCCAGGCATGTGAGCGCCTCGTTCAGGAAAGCGGCCTCGCATGGACCATCGTCAGGGCCAGTTGGTTCAATCAGAATTTTTCGGAGGGAGCGTTCATTGACATGGTCAGGGGCAACCGGATCTCCCTGCCTGCCGGAGATATCCCGGAGCCCTTCGTTGATGTGAACGATATCGCGGAGGTGGCTGTCGCGGCATTGACGGATTCCCGCCATGATGGAGAGGTCTATGAGGTGACGGGGCCAAGGGCGATGACTTTTGAGGAAGTGGCCAAGGAACTCTCTTCTGCCCTTGGGCGTGAGATCGTCTACCGGAAGATTCCGCATGATGCCTTTGTGTCGGCCGTTGCGGAGTCGGGGGCACCCAAGGATGTGGTCTGGATCATGGATTACCTTTTCGCCACGGTACTGGACGGAAGGAACGCCCATGTCACCGACGGGGTTCAGCGGGCGTTGGGAAGGCCTGCGAAGGATTTTTCGGACTATGCCCGTGAAGTGGCAGCCACCGGTGCCTGGAAGGAGGGTGCATGAAGGTGATGTCCCGCAAACTCTATCTCGGTGTATCCGGAGGACTTCTCCTCCTGATCGGTGGCGGTTTGCTCTTCGCACCACAGGCATTCCACGCAACCAACGG
>CAZKNW010000549.1:0-3134 GCA_964554035.1 uncultured Verrucomicrobiota bacterium | reverse complement strand
GAAAGGAGGACTGGGCGCTGCAGAAGGATGGATCGAAGATCTGGATCGCGTCCACCACCGTCCCCCATCATGACTCCTCCGGAAAGGTCATTGGAACCATCGGGATCGCGAGGGACGTGACCGACGACAAGGAGAGGGAAAAGGAAAAGGAGGCCCTCAAGCGGCAGATGTTCGCCAACCAGAAGAACGAAAGCCTGGGACTGATGGCGGGTCATGTTGCACACGACTTCAACAACTTCCTGACCGCCATCATCGGCAATGCGGAACTGGGCATGATCGACCTCGACCGGAATTCCAGGACCCTTCCGTTTTTCCTGGAGATCCTCTCCGCAGCCAGGTCCTCCAAGACCCTCTGCTCCCAGCTGCTTTCCTACTCGGGAGGGAAGGTGTTCAAGCTGACGACGCTGGACCTAAACGACGTGATACGCAACACGCGCTCCATGTTCCAGGCGGCCGTCTCGAAGCGCATCGAGATCCAGGTCGAGCTCACACCCCACCTGCCCGGAATCAAGGGGAACGAAAACCAGATCCAGCAGGTCCTGATCAACCTCATCAGCAATGCAGCCCAAGCCATGAAGGCCAACAACGGCCTCATCCACATCCGGACCGGCACCGAGACCCTGACGAGGGAATTGATCCACCAATACCAGGGCAGCAAGGACATGCAGCCGGGATTGTCCGTCTATGTGGAGGTGGAGGACAACGGAATCGGAATGGATTCACGAACGATTCAACGCATCTTTGATCCCTTCTTCACCACCAAGGAGGAAGGGCATGGCCTTGGCATGGCCTCAACCCTCGGAATCGTCCGTTCGCATTCGGCCGGAATCCGCGTCAGCTCCTCGCCGGGAAAAGGCTCCCGTTTCCGCATCAGCTTCCAGCCATCCGGCGACGAGATTGAACCCATCGTCGAACTGCCTAAGACCCCATCCAAGGACGGTTCCAACCGTTGGTCCGGGACCGTCCTCCTGGTGGATGACGAGGAATCCCTCCTCAAGACCGGTTCCAAGATCCTGGAACGCTTCGGCTTCAATGTCATGGTGGCAATGGATGGCTATGAGGCCATTGAGATCATCAAGAGCAACCCCGGGCTATTCGATCTCATCTTCCTGGACCTCGCCATGCCGCACATGGATGGGGAAACCACCTTCAACCATATTCGAAAACTGGATCCCAATGTCCGCATCATCATTTGTTCAGGTGCATTCAGCGGAGACATCATTGATCGCCTCTCCCAGCTCGACGTGACTGCCACCGTCTCCAAGCCTTTTGGCATTGAGGAACTGCGGCTCAAACTCGTCGAGGTTTTCACCTGACCCCTGCCCGCGTGTCCGGACAACCACCTGAACCTCTGAGCCAGATCGAGCGTCGCATGATGCTGGCACTCGCCTTGGTGGCCCTGATCGTCTTCTGGCGTGCCCCTTTTTCCGGTTTCCTCAACTACGATGACGACCTCTACGTCACCAACAACTTCCATGTGGCCAATGGCCTGAACCCCGGCAGCATTGCATGGGCCTTCACGAGTACGGACTACTCGACATGGACCCCCTTGACCTGGCTTTCCCTCGGGCTGGACACCACCCTCTTCAACCTCCACCCGGCGGGCTACCACCTGACCAACCTCCTGCTGCATATCGTCAATTCCCTTCTTCTCTTCCTGCTTCTGCGCCGATGGACGGGAGACCGCGTCCTTGCCTTCCTCCCCGCCCTCTTCTGGACCTTCAATCCGTTGAACGTCGAGACCGTGATGTGGATCTCCGAACGCAAGGGGCTGCTCAGTACGACCCTGGGACTGCTCGCCCTCATTGAATGGAGCCGCTTCAAGGAGTCCGGTTCCCGAAAAGCCTTCCAGCGAACCCATCTCTACCTCAGCCTGAGCCTTCTCGCCAAACCCATGCTGGTCACCTTCCCGGCCATGCTGCTGCTGATCGACCTCTGGCCCTACGGGTGCCTCTCTGTTGCCAACCTCGGGAAGCTCATCCGGGAAAAACTTGGATTCATCCTGCTCTGCACAGGGGCAGGCTACATGGCCTACTACTCCCAGAAGGCCTCTGGAGCCGTCAAACCTGATGCACTCTTCCCCTTCGACATCCGATTCCCAACTGCGGTAGGTGCCTATTTCAACTACGTTCTCAAGGCCTTTCTCCCCCTGCCCACCACAAGCTACTCGATCTTCTATCCCGTGCCGGTGCTACCGGACATCGGGCGCATGTTCGCAGGCCTTGCCGTCATTCAGGGACTGCTCATCATCTCCTTCCGTTGTCTGCGCAGCCGACCTGCCGTGACGATGGGACTGCTCTGGTTTCTCGGCACCTTGGTGCCTGTGATTGGAGCCGTGAAGATAGGGATCCAGGCTCCCGCTGACCGCTACATGTATGTCCCGCTGATCGGACTCTTGGTAGCAGCCAGCCAGTTCATGAAGGAGATCCCGCAAATGCGAAGGGGAAATCCAGCGCTCCTCATTGGATTCCTCGTCCTCATCGGCTGCCTCCAGGCAGGAACGGCATCCCGGTATTCCGCCGCATGGAAGAATTCCATTTCGCTCTTCGAGCATGCGCGCCGGGCCACCCGACCGAATCCGCTGATCCTCAACCAGTTGGGCCTCGCCCATTCAAGAATTGGAGAAAGCAAGATCGCCATACACTACTTCGAACAGGCGATCAGGCTCAGGGAAAACAACCTGAACCTAGCGGATGGCATGGCCGAACAAGGCGAGCTCAAGTCTGCCATTCGGCTCTACCATGACGTCCTCCGCTTCCAGCCGGATCACCCCAGGGCCCACAACAACCTTGGTATCGCCTACGCCCGGATGGATGAGCATGAGAAGGCCCGCCACCACTGGATCGAGGCCATCAACCATGGCAATGCCTACCTCAAGGCCTACGACAACCTGGCCACCAGCCTCAT
Organism: uncultured Verrucomicrobiota bacterium; assembly: GCA_964554035.1. Lineage (GTDB taxonomy): Bacteria > Verrucomicrobiota > Verrucomicrobiia > Limisphaerales > CAZKNW01 > CAZKNW01. The sequence continues at coordinate 227 of CAZKNW010000549.1, read as the reverse complement.
CAAGGCGGGAGATCCGGATTCAGCCAGGGCCGTCCTGACGGAGGCAATCAAGGCTGCCAAGGGATCAGGCAAGACCAATGAATTACAGCGCTTCACCGTCATTCTCGACCAGCTCTGAGCCATCCGCTGCCCCATTGACGAAATGGGATGAATATGTCCTTATGACAAGGGTCCAACATTCAAGTTGTCATGAAAGCATCCCTTTTTTTCCTCATCACCTTTCTCCT
>CAZKNW010000548.1:0-3134 GCA_964554035.1 uncultured Verrucomicrobiota bacterium | reverse complement strand
GAGGAGCGCATCCGGGTCATGACCCGGCATCTGGACAGGATGATCGAGGTCTTCGGTGAGGAACATGGGTGTCGGATGTTCCGTAAGGTCGGGCCTTGGTATTCCAAGCGCTTCGGTCCTTCCAAGCCCTTCAACAAGAAGATCGTCGAGGTGTCCTCTCGTGCGGAATATGACGAGATCGTTTCCGACTACCGGGAATGGAGGGCCCAGTTTCTCGACGACGAGGGCCAGCTTCTTCCCCGCTTTCAGCTCAACTCCTTGCAGCCCAGCTTCATGGACGATGACCAGCCCGCCGCGGCCAGACGCGCCCACATCCCGGTGCCAAAGGGACCTGTGGAGGTCTGGTAGCCCGGAAACTCGCCCGAGAATTGGCCTTGCGACAAAAGGGCGTCGATCTAAACTCCATGAATTCCAACCCAACCGGTCGCGTATAACCCGACCCAAAGACGGAAACCGCCATTACTGACGTTTTAACCAAAAGAATATGAAACGATTCACCCTACTGACCGCCGCCATCGCCCTCGCCGGACTCGCGCCCTCGAGCGCCCTGGCCAAGGTCGACTTCGTCAAGCAGATCCAGCCCATCCTGAAGAACAACTGCTACGAATGCCACGGTCCCGAGAAGAAAAAGGGAGGCCTGAGGCTCGATTCCAAGGAAGCCGCCTTTGAAGAGGATTACATGATCCAGAAGGGCAACGCCAAGGAGTCGGAACTCTACATCCGCGTTTCCCTTCCGGCCGATCATGACGACATCATGCCCCCGAAGGGCGGCCCGCTGAAAAAGGACGAGATCGACCTCATCCAGAAATGGATTCAGGAAGGTGCCGAATGGCCTGAAGGCCTCGCCCCGGCAACCGTCGAGAAGAAGAAGGATGATTCCCCTCTGGGCAAGCTTCCTGCCGTGAAGCCCTCTCCCGAAGAGGCGAAGGCCATTGCCGCCCTCAGTGAAATGGGTGTCTCCGTTCGCCCGATCGCACGTGACCTCGTCTGGAAGACCGCCAGCCTACGTTCATTGGACGTCGCCAAGGTTCCCGAGGCGCTCAAGCACCTCGCCCAGGTCAAGACACTCTCCGACCTCAACCTCGCCTCCCGCGGATTGAAGGATGGCGACCTGAAGCAGATTGCTGGTCTCACCCACCTGACCCGACTGCACCTTGAGAACAACGACATCACCGATGCCGGCCTCAAGCACCTCGCAGGAATGGCCCACCTCGACTACCTGAACCTCTACGGAACCCAGGTCAGCAACGCCGGACTCGCCACCGTCAAGGCCATGAAGGATCTCCGCAAGGTCTACCTCTGGCAGACCAAGGTTGACGACAGCGGTGTCGAAGGCCTGAAGAAGGCGCTCCCGAATGTCGACGTCGTGATGGGTTGGAACCCGGCTCCTATGGCCAAGGCCGAGGAGAAGAAGGAAGAAAAGAAACCTGCCGCAAAGAAGGCCGAGAAGAAGGCGGAGCCCAAGAAGGAAAAGCCTGCCGCTGACAAGAAGGCCGAGAAGAAGCAAAAGAAGGACGACAAGAAATAACCAACCTTCCTTCCCCTCCCTGATTTGCAAAAGGCCGGCGGAAACGCCGGTCTTTTTTTGTGGCAAAGAGTCCCGACGTCCTCCGCAAACATGCCCCAGTCAGATTGTGGACAATTGCCGGTTGACGATGCGGGAAGCACTCCCGAAGCTTCGCGCCGCATATGGGCAAGATCACAAGAGCTTTGTTGTCGGTTTCCGACAAATCGGGACTGGTTGAATTCGCAAAAACCCTCGCCGCGGCAGAGGTGGAACTGATCTCCACGGGAGGCACGGCCAAGGCACTCCGGGACGCAGGCCTCCCAGTCCAGGACCTCAGCGACTACACGGGCTTCCCCGAAATGCTCGACGGCCGGGTAAAGACACTCCACCCGAAGGTCCACGGCGGACTCCTCTACCGCCGGGCCGATGAATCCCACCGCGCTGCGGTCAAGGAGCACGGTATTGGGGACATCGATCTCGTGGTGGTGAACCTCTACCCGTTCGAGGCCACCGTCGCCAAACCCGATGTCACCCTCGAGGATGCCATCGAGAACATCGACATCGGTGGTCCCTCCATGCTCAGGAGCGCCGCCAAGAACCACGAAAGCGTCACCGTGGTCACCGACCCAGCCGACTATGCACGCGTTTCCGAGCTGATTGCCTCCACCGGAGAGACCACCCTCGAGCTGCGTCGCGAACTGGCCGTCAAGGTCTACGCCCGCACCGCCGCCTATGATGCAGCCATTGCCTCCCACCTGGAAAAAGTAATGGAGATCGGTGATTCCGGGGAGGAACCCGTCACTCTCCGCGTCATCAGCCCCAAAGCCCAGACGCTTCGCTACGGTGAAAACCCACACCAGAGAGCCGCCGTTTATGGTGATCTCCACGACTATTTCGAGCAATTGCACGGAAAGGCCCTTTCCTACAACAACATCCTGGACCTGACCGCAGCAGCAGCGCTGATCTCCGAGTTCGATGGTGAGGATCCCACCCTCGCCATTCTCAAGCACACCAACCCCTGTGGACTGGGTCAGGCCGGTAATCTCAAAGAGGCTTGGGACAAGGCCTTTGCCACCGACAACCAGGCACCCTTCGGCGGCATCATCGCCGTCAACCAGGCACTCGATGCCGACTGCGCCAATGAGATTTCCGGCATTTTCAGTGAAGTGATCATTGCACCGGAATTCAAGCCCGAGGCCCTCGAGATCCTTCAAAAGAAGAAAAACCTCCGCCTCCTCAAGGTCCGCAAGCCACTCAGCGATGGACCCGGATGGGACATCCGCAGTGTTGGCGCCAACTCCTTCCTTTATCAGGAAAGGGATCTCAAGGTGACCACGGCCGACGACCTCAAGATCGTCACTGAGCGCCAGCCCACCGAGGCCGAGCTCAAGGCCATGCTCTTCGGCTGGAAGGTCGTGAAGCACGTGAAGTCCAACGCCATCGTCTACACGGGATCCGATCGAACCATCGGCATCGGTGCCGGACAGATGAGCCGCGTTGACTCCAGCCGTATTGCAGTCTGGAAGGCGGGCGAGGCCAAGCTGGACCTCAAGGGAAGTGTCGTCTGCAGTGATGCCTTCTTCCCCTTCCCTGACGGCCTGATCGCCGCTGCAGAAGCCGGCGCCAC
>CAZKNW010000547.1:0-3135 GCA_964554035.1 uncultured Verrucomicrobiota bacterium | reverse complement strand
CAGCTACGACTTCCTCTACCAGCTTGAATGGCAGGATCATCTGAAGAGCGGTGCGTTGAACCGCCTGGATGTGGCCTTCTCCAGAGACCAGAAGAAGAAGATCTATGTCCAGGACCGCATCCTCCAGCAGGCCGATGCATTGTGGGCGTGGCTTGAGGAAGGAGCCCATTTCTACGTCTGTGGCGATGCCGCCAACATGGCGGGCGATGTCCACAATGCGCTGCTGGCCATCGCGCAAAAGCAGGGGGGCAAGTCGCCTGAAGCGGCTGAGGAATGGATCAAGGAACTCAAGAAATCGAAGCGTTACCAAAGGGACGTTTACTGATAGGTTTCGCGTTCCCTTGGGTCATGGAGGGATGAGCGAATCCCATTCTTAGGCCCTGAGGTGATGAGTTCTCATGGAAGCGCTTATCCAGTCCAAGCCGGTTGGTCAGTCCAGCATCGCCTACGGGCCCGTCTGCATCTTTGTGGGAAGTGGGATTCGCAGGAGCTTGTCCCTCCATCTGAAGACGGGGCTGATGCGCCTTCTGATCCTGGTGGCCCTTCTCCTTCTGGCAGCCTGCAACCATCAGGCCCCGGCGTCCCAGCCAGTGGCACAGCAGCCTGCGCCCGTGGACGAGGTCGAAGACTATCCCACCAAGCCACAGCCAAGGCTCAAGACGGTGATCCTCTATGTCGGGCCGAAGGAGGTGGTTGCGGAGATGGCGGTAACGGAGGATGAGCAGGCCACGGGGATGATGTGGCGCACCGAGATGGGTGAAAACGAGGGCATGATCTTTGTATCTCCCTATCCCAGACCCCACGGTTTCTGGATGAAGAACACGCTGGTGCCGCTTTCCATCGCCTACATTGAGCCGGACGGCACGATCTCCAGCATTCACAAGATGCAGCCCAAGGATGAAACCAACATCGATTCGGACTCGCCGACCGTCCAGTATGCCCTTGAGATGAATCAGGGCTGGTTCGAGAAGAACGGGATAGGAAAGGGCGTGGTGGTGGCCACGGAGCACGGACCGCTGAAGGACTATTTTTTCAAACGTTAAACAGGAAGCAGGATGTTAAGCAGAGAGAAGAGCGACGAACTTTTTGGAGAGGCCCTCAAGCACATCCCTGGTGGTGTGAATTCGCCTGTTCGGGCGTTTCGGGCTGTCAGTGGAAAACCCTTCTTCGTCAACAAGGCGAAGGGTTGCCGTGTCCACGACGTGGATGGAAACGAATACATCGACTACGTGGGGACCTGGGGGCCGGCCATCCTTGGACACGCGGCGCCCCAGATCATTGATGCGGTTCGCGAGACGGCCCTGAATGGAACCAGTTTCGGCATCCCGAATCCCCTGGAGGTCGAGATGGCTCAAATGGTAAAGCGTGCCGTCCCCAGTGTGGAGAAGGTCCGCATGTGCAATTCCGGAACCGAGGCCACCATGTCGGCCATCCGTGTGGCGCGGGGATTCACGGGGCGGGAAAAAATAATCAAGTTCGATGGCTGCTACCATGGCCATGCTGATTCCCTGCTGGTCAAGGCGGGTAGTGGTGCGCTGACCTTTGGCAATCCGGACAGCGCCGGTGTGCCACCAGCCTTCACCCAACACACCATCGTTCTGCCCTACAACGACAAGAAGGCGGTGAAGGAGGCCTTTGAGGCCAACCCGGGTGCCATTGCCGGAATCATCCTCGAGCCGGTGCCGGCCAACGCGGGACTCTACCTGCCGCACGATGGTTTTCTGGAATACCTCCGTGAGATCACCAGCCAGACCGGATCCCTCCTGATCTTCGATGAGGTCATGACCGGGTTCCGGCTCGGACTCAGTGGGGCCCAGGGAACCTTCGGCATCAAGCCGGACCTGAGCTGCTTTGGAAAGATCATCGGTGGAGGCTTGCCGGTCGGTGCCTTTGGTGGAAGGGCGGAAGTGATGGATTGCCTTGCACCGGATGGGCCCGTCTATCAGGCAGGTACCCTGAGTGGCAACCCGCTGGCCATGGCGGCAGGCCTGGCGGCGGTGGGCACGCTGGAGGAAGGTGACCTCTACGGCCGCCTGGAAAATCTGGGTAAACAGCTGGAGGAAGGCATGGTGGCTGCGGCCAAGGATGCAGGAGTGCCGGCAACCTTCCATCGGATTGGTTCGATGTTCTGCTGCTATTTCGTCGATGCCGAGATCAGGAATCTTGCGGGCGCCATGCAGGCGGATCGTGAACTGTTTGGGCGCTATTTTCATGGCATGTTGCAGGAAGGTGTCTATCTGGCCCCATCCCAGTTTGAGGCCGGTTTCATTTCCGCCGCCCATACCGGGGATGACATCACCAGGACGGTCGAGGCGGCCGCCAAGGTGCTGAAGTCGCTGTAGGAACGAAGATCAGGAATTTAAAGAAATGCGTATTTTAGGAATAGATCATGGGACGGTCCGCATCGGGATCGCGTTGAGTGATGAGCTGAAGATGATCGCGACGCCGTTGGAGTACATTCCGGCGGATCCTTTCGCAGACTTCATCGAGAGGTTGAAGGAGATCATCCGTGACAAGGAGGTCGAGCAGATCGTGGTCGGCATGCCGCGGAACATGGATGGCAGCTACGGTCCTGCAGCCGAGAAGGTCCGTGAGTTTGTCGCCTTCCTGAAGGACGCCATCACGGTTCCCATCCAGCTCTGGGACGAACGACTGACCACGGTGTCCGCCCAGAAGTCGCTCATTGCTGCCGGCACGCGGCGCGAGAAGCGCAAGGAGAAGGTCGACAAGATCGCGGCGGCCATCATCCTGCAGGGCTACCTCGACAGCATCTGACCGCCGGATGCCGTCCGATTTCCAGAAGTTCAAGCTGGTCATCGCCTTTGATGGGACGGCCTATCAGGGCTGGCAGATGCAGAAAATCGGGCTGGGGGTGCAGCAACTGGTCGACGAGGCCATCAAGCGGCGTTTCCCCGGGGCAAAGCGGTTGGTCGGATCCAGCCGGACGGACACCGGGGTGCATGCCCGGGGCATGGTGGCCCATGTGGAGATTCCCGAGGAAGGGATGCGTGTCCCGATCCGGCGTATGGCACTGGCCATCAACAGCCTTCTTCCACATGACATCCGGGTCCTGCAGGCCTCACGGGTTCATGCCCGCTTCCATGCCCAGTTTGATGCCAAGGGCAAACAATACCG
>CAZKNW010000546.1:0-3140 GCA_964554035.1 uncultured Verrucomicrobiota bacterium | reverse complement strand
AAGAGCCCCAGGTTCTTCTCATTCTGGATGACCTCCACCTCACACTTGGAATAGGCGGCCGCCAGGTCGCGCGTGGAATCGGTGGAAACGTCATCGAGCACAACCAACCGGTCCGGCCTCCTCGTCTGGGCGGCAATGGAATCCAGCGTGCGCTCACTAAAGTCGGCACCGTTGTAGACCGGGATGACAGTGGTGAGAAAGCTCATAATCGGGCGCGGGAAACCTAGTGAATCCACTCGGCCCTGTCGACCTTGCCCGGCAATCCCAGACTACAACTGTCTCCAGAGGCGAACCAGAAAAGCACCCCGGGTCTGATCCAGTTTCGAGGACTTCGAATCCTGGGCCTTTGCCACCCGGCGCATCATCCGGGAGGAGGCCAGTTGGCCCGCCTCGAATTCCTCGAAGCCCTTCAGCCAGGCGGCTGCCAGATCCACCGTCATCGGTTCATTCAGCCGGGCATCATAGTCGGAGAAGAACCCAAGGGTGGAAAAAAACTGCGCTGCTCGAACCTCCTCCGTGGCCTTCTCCACGGGGACATCATTGAAGAAACCGACCATGAAACGATTCTTCACCAATCGTTTCACCAGTTCCTCCGATTCGATCCCAGCAACGTGCAGATTGCGGCTCTTCGCCAGCGCCGCCGCATGCCCTGCCGCTTCTCCAATCTGCATCCAGGTCGGTTCCAACCGGATCGCTCCCCATGCTACATGGGTTGCCGAGAAGCAAACGGGAACCATCAGGTTGTCCACTTCCTTGGGGAGCAGGCACCGCCATGGGATCTGACCGAGCCAGGTCTCGGCATGAAGCATCATCTTGCCCTCATCAAGGCTTCCCCTCACGCCTCCCTTGGTCACGGCATGACTGTCGGCATACCAGTCGGTGAAGGCGATGGCATCCGGAAAGGCCGGTGCCCGGAATGTTCCCTCAACCGGTCCCAGGTCCAACTGGGTCAGCATGTATCTCCCTTCAAGACGTCGGGCCTCACGGATGTACATTTCATGGGGTCGATGCCCGTTGTCCGGAAATTCATCCTTAGCAAGAGCGTAGCGAAGCCAATGATCCTTCTTCTCCTCCGGGACGGAAGGATCCGTCCTCATGAACCACAGCAGGCCCATTGTCGCGTTCCAGTGGGCATCCATCACCTTCTTCCGGGTCTCCCAGTCACCCTCAACATACTCCTGGTGAAGCCCAACAATCTGAGGGCGGTTCCAACCAATCTTTCCATTAGGGATCGGGCGGACGATGGAGTGGTATTCGAGGGTCTTTAGAAACGCCGGATCATAGTCCTCCGGCTTGACCACCGGAACCTGGTTGGTCTGCACATTCGTCAGGATGGTCCTGTAGTTGAAGGCCTGCACATTGCCGTCACCTTCACCGGTGCTTTCCGGGAGCAGGATCTCCTGGAAGCCGCTGAACTTCCGGACATTCAGGTCTTCGTGGACCTTCCATGACTTCTCAGGGATCGCGGCGGGCCGGATCCTTGTGGACTTCATGTAGATCACCCCGGCATGAGGTTCACCAAACTCTTCCTTCGATTCCCGGCCAACCCGATAGGCGACCTTGGCCAGCGGCATCACATCGCCTTCATAGGTGCAGTCGGCGAACGAACGGGCTTCAACGATCATGCGGCCCTCCCCTTCAAACTCGCGGAAATGAATCGCGTCCAGCAATCGACCCGATCGCTCCACCTTCGTCGGAATGAACCCTGGCATGAAGGAGATCCTTGGCTCCCTGAGGATCATCTCACGAATCAGCGACTCCACCACCCTGGGCTCGAACTTACCGTTGGTGTGCCCGTTCTTCCCGGGAATGGCATGGCGATACTGACTGGAATCCTCTCCATAGGTTTCACGGTAGTGATCCAGGATCGATTGCCGAAGCTCATCGTAGATTGGAGATCGCTTTCCCTCCCAGATGGTGTCCCAGACACCCAATCCGCTGGAAAGGATACCACCCGGATGCTGGGTCCGATTGACCAGAACAACCGTCAGTCCCTCTCTCGCTGCCCGCACTGCACAGGCCACACCGGCAGGCGTCGCCTCCACCACACAGAGATCCACCTTGTAACGGGTCTGGCCGAGAAGGGCCTGCCCCAGAGCCAGCCAGACAATCAAGACCCTCCAAATCACCTCTGCTCCTTCAGCAAGGCATCCACTTCCTCAATGCGGAAGCGTGTGCAGACCACCGAATGCTTTTCCGGTCCCGGCGCATACTTCACGTAGGTCGTCGCAACGATCGTTCCATCCTTCAAAAGCTCCATGCCGGGATAGCCACAGTCGCTGACCCGCTTGGCATGGCTGTGAAGGAGCTTCACGCGATATTGCCCGGGACGACCTTTCCGAATGTCCTCATAGGTTCCCACCCACGCCACGAAGTGCCCGCGGGTTGGCGATCCGATGGCCTGATCCCGAAAGGCAAAGATCCAGCGTCCGTCGCGAAGACGCACGCCCATGTGCCGATCCCCCGTCAATCCCCAGGGAGTCTCCACCGGTTTGCTCCAGGTCGTTCCCTCATCCTGTGAGAACATCATGAGACTTCTACCCTTGTGGGTGTTCTCGCGCATCAGGCAGCAAAGCTCCGTGCCATCCGGCGACCTGAAGACAAAGGGTTCACAGGGGTTCTTCCCTTCTACCGCGGCCACCTCCACCGGCTTGCTCCAGGTGAAGCCTCCGTCATCGGAAAGGGTCTGCAGCACCCGAAGAGGCGGCCGGTCCTTGCCTTCCGGTCCAACGTGATAAAGGCCAAGGTAGCGCCCATCCTTGAGGCGAACCATACTGCTGAAGGTCATCACACAGGGAAAGCCAAGCGGCGGCATTTCCTTCCATGTCCTCCCTTCATCCTCACTCATGATGCTTGGCATTCCCGGGCCACCACGCTTTCCCAATGCCGCGGAGAAGACCCAGAGTCTTGCCTTCCCCTTCGGATCCACCATGCGGTAGATGCTTGGACAATTCTGATGCGTCGAGAAGCCCTCTGGAAGCTGGTCGTCCAACCGCTCCCAATGCTGTCCTCCGTCAAGGCTACGCGCCATGGGCCCCGCGGCCCCTCCGTGGTTGATGCACCAAACGGAATAGAGGGTTTTTCCATCCGGCATCAGGAGCGTGGTGGGATGCCCCTGGTAGGTGGCCTCGGTTCCCTCA
>CAZKNW010000545.1:2920-3140 GCA_964554035.1 uncultured Verrucomicrobiota bacterium | reverse complement strand
CTTGGCGGCCTCGCGATCCATGCGTTCCTGATCCTGCGGGGAGACATAGGTGTATTCGCGCTGGCCGCGGGAGATGGTGGAGCTCGGAGGCAGGGTGCCGCGGATGCGGGCGAGATTGAGTGCCTTGACATCGGCCTCTGCCTTCATGAGTGCATCCTCGCGAAGTCTTGAGAGGGCACGTGCCTTGGCATAGGCCTCGGCTTCCAGAAGATTGTCGATG
>CAZKNW010000545.1:0-2910 GCA_964554035.1 uncultured Verrucomicrobiota bacterium | reverse complement strand
GCGGGGGCGACGGTCCTGTACGTCCGCGCCGGCGCCGGAAGCGGGGGTGACGGCGGGGGAGCTGGTTGCCGGTGCCGCGGCTGTGGCGGCGGCGCTCTCGCGGGCAAGTCGCTCGGCTTCAGCCCTGGCTTCGGCTTCGGCCTTGGCCCGTGCCTCCGCCTCTTCCTTCTGCTTTTCCTTGAGTCGCTCCGCGGCTTCCTTCTCGGCCTTGGCCCGGGCTTCCTCCTCCTTCTTCAGGCGCTCGGCCTCCTTCTTCTGCTTGCGGGCAAGGGCCTGTTTTTCGCTGCGAGCCTGGCGTGCTGCTGCTCGGGCCGCCTCGGCGGCTTCGTTCGCCTGTTCTACAGGATCCCCCGCCTTGTCGACAGAGGTCTTGTTTTTGGAGTCGGTCGCCTGGGTCTCCTGGAGGGAGAAGGCGGTATGGATGGGACCGAAAATGAGGCTCAGACTGACGGCAAGAACGATGAAAAGTGACTTTGAAGTCCGCATTCGCCCGATTTAAGAGAAATCTCAATTTGAAGCAATTCCCATTTCGAGGAAGATGTAGGGAAATCGTTGCGGCTCAAGGTCCAGCAACATCCCGCATCACCTCTCGTTTGACGCTTTTCAGCCTACTTTGGAAGACGAGAGAAGGGGAAGGGCTAGTGGGTCATCGCGTAGAAGATGATGTTGATACCCAAGGGGTAGGCCTTCTTCTCCGAGAATTCCTTGAAGTAGTAGATGTTGTCGCCTTCACGTTCCCATCCGTCACCCAGGTCGGTGTTGTGACAGATGATCACCATCATGCGCCCCTTTTCATCGAAGATGCCCTTGTAATGCACCTCCTTGGAATCCGCTGTTTCCCAGGTGCGTCCGGTCCACTGACTTTCGGTCCCGACGCCCACATTGGGGATCTGGGGCTTCTCCGCGAGAGGGAAGACAATGTTGAAGATTGGGTGGTCGAGTGAGAGTTCCTGCGGTTCGAACTCCGGGAAGACCTGCTTCATCTCGTAGTAAAGGTTGGCGTAGTCGGCCTCCCCCCAGAAGTCGTCGAACATCAGGAAACCACCATTGAGGAGATGCCGCCGAAGGTTCTGTGCCTCCTCCTCGCTGAAGCTGAGCGAGCCCGGCTCAACGATGTAAAGGAAGGGGTAGTTGAATACCTCGGGATCGGTGAGCCTGAGGGTTTTTCCGTTGGGGTCGACGTTCAGGGAGGTCATCTCCTTGAGGCGATAGGAGAAATTCAGGTCGGCATCAGGGTAATCGATCGCCCAGCGCTGGGGGCCGCCGACGCGACCGTAGCGGCCGCTGTGGGAGTCATAGATCACGCGAACAAAGGTGAAGGTGTCCTTTGGCAGGGTCTGGTCCACCTCCCAGGATGGGAGCCCATTCCGTTCAGGAACGCTTCCCTCGTCATAGCGTCTGCGCCACCTCTGGCCGAACGACAGGTAGGTGATGGCGATGAGCATCAGGATGAGGACGGGTTTCTTCATGGTGCGTTCCTTGACGGCGTGGGTAAGGAGGGGGAAGCCGTTTTTTCCCGGGTTGCCTCTTCGGGATCGGGGCTGGCTTCCGATTCGTTGTCGATCGACTGGAGGATCCGGTGGGCATCCCGAAACCGGGGTGCATGCTCCAAAGCCATGAGCAGGTGACGGCGGGCCTCCTCGGGACGGCGTTGAGCAATCAATGCCGCGAACTTGTAGTGGGCCTGCGCCGGATCAGCGGGATCCATCTGCAGCATCGCCTTCCAGGAACGGGCGGCCTCCTCGATGGAGTTGATCTTTTCCTGAGCAGGGGCAAGCAGTCGGTAGATACGGGGATTCAAAGGGTTGGCAGCAAGGTAGCGTTCACCATTGACGGCAAGCGTCTTCCAGTCCTCCTCTTCTTCCGCCATCTCCATCAACCGCTCAAAGACGTCGACATCATCCGCCGAGATGGCGGCAAGTTTCTTGAGGATCTTCTTTTCCTCTTCGCGTTCCTCCAGTTTACGGTGAACGACGGCAAGCAGTTTGAGTGGGGAATCGGACTCGGCGTTGTTGGGGTAGTGTTCGATCAACGTCTTGAGCGGTTCCTTGGCTTCCTCCCACTTTTCCTGACCCATCAGCTCGGCTGCCTTCTGGTGCAGGATGTAGTAATTCTTTGGATGCATCTGGGTCGTCCAGAGCTGGGGCAGGCCTGCCGGTGGTTCCTCGGGACGCTCCCAGTCCAGGTCAGGAGCGAGGGATTTGGCGCGTTTCCTTGCAAAGGCGTCGAAGGCCTTCTCCAATGATTCCATTGATGTGGTGTGCCTCGCGATGGTGGTGTTGATCTCCTTTCCCTCACCAAGTTCCCTAAGGATGGCGCGGAGGGATTCGATCCCGTATTCCTTGATCAGGAATTCCACGACCAGTGCGGATTCGTAGTAGGCGAACTGAAGATGCTCACCGGACTTGGGATTCAGGAAGGCGGAACTGAGCTCGCTTACCGGCGTGAGTTCACCACCGAGAATCAGTTCGCGGTAAAACGGGGTCATCGTCTGCCCCCAGATCGGGTTGGCTGCGAGTTCCTCATGAACCGAGATGCCTTCACTCAACCAGCGTGGCATCTTGTTCCTCGTCAGGGTCAGGGTGATGACGTGGGCGAATTCATGCCACAGGACGGCTTCCCAGTTGGACGGATCGTCAACCTGGGACGCGGGACTGTTGGCGGTGATCACCCGTCCGAAGCACACCCCAAGGAAGCCTGCGCCTCCCGGAAGGCTGAAGGTCCGGATCGCGAAGTCCTTCTGGTCTGGAAAGATCTCGATGATGGTCTTCTCCTCAAGCTGGATACCGTATTTTTCAGTGAGCGTCTTGTGGGCGCGTGTGAGCAGGGACAGGACCTGGTCTCCGTAGATGGCTGCCTCGCGGGGTGACATGCGGACGAGAAAATGCTCGTTCTCAAGGGTCTCGAATT
>CAZKNW010000544.1:0-3146 GCA_964554035.1 uncultured Verrucomicrobiota bacterium | reverse complement strand
CATGAGCCACGCGGCGGCACTTTCGGATCCATCCAGGGTGATCGAGAAGCTCGCCTTCACCCAGCACCAGCAGCCCTTCTACGGAAGCCCGAAGAACTGGAAGGCCTGGGGCTATTCCGTCCGGACCGACCGCTGGCGCTACACGGAATGGAGGGACATCCAGGATGGCACCCGGATTCTGGATCGGGAGCTCTACGACTACCACAACGACCCTCTGGAGACCGTCAATCTGGCGAAACAAGCGGGACAGGATAAGGTCATTCAGGACTTGTCCAGGAAACTGAAAGCGATCATCCCGTGATGGAATCTTACCCAGTGATTCAGAGGCGCAGAGAGTTTGGAGTCCATCCTTCACGCGGTATCTTCCGGTCAGGACCACCGGAAGGCGGAACACCAAACCCAGGGCTCCACTGGAGGATCCTGATACGCCTCATGATGTTGTCCGCGGTCCTTGTCTCACATTCACTCCACGCGGCCACGTCCTCCCAGCCCAACATCCTGTTCATCCTTGCCGATGATTTGGGTTGGAGCGACCTCGCCTGCTACGGCAATCCCTTCTTTGAAACGCCCAACCTCGATCAACTGGCGGAGGACGGCGTTCGGTTCACCCAGGCCTACGCACCCGCCCCGATCTGCTCGGCATCGAGGGCCAGCTACCTGACGGGAAAGACCACCGCCCGTCTTGGGTTTGAATTCGTCACCAAGAACGAACCCGGCTATCAACCCAACAAGACCCCGCTTCGGGCTCCTCCCTTCACCCTCAACCTCCCGCTTGAGGAAGTCACCATTCCCGAGGTCCTCAAACCCGCAGGCTACGAAACCGCCTTCTTCGGCAAGTGGCACCTCAACAGTCACTACCAGGGCAAATACCTCGCGTGGAGTCCGGAGTTCGGACCCAGGAGCCAGGGATTCGACACCGCACAGGAGGACTTTGGTGCCCATCCTTATTCCTATGGAAAGGACAAGGAGAAGCGCAGCTTCCTGAACCTCAAGCGGGGCGATTTCCCAACCGACTCCATGAACCAGCGGGCCATCCGTTTCATGAAGCGGAAACACGATAAACCCTTCTTTCTGATGGTTTCCCACTTCCACGTGCACACCCCGATCCACACGAGGGTGAAATGGCTGCACGACCAGGTTTTGGAGTCCATTCCGGCCAACCATCCGCGACGGGCCGAACTGGCCCATTATGGCTCCATGGTCACCACCCTCGATCATGAGGTTGGGCTTTTGCTCAAGGCACTCGAGGAATCGGGGCATAGGGACAACACCCTGGTGATCTTCACCTCGGACAATGGCGGACATCCGGAGTTCTATGGAAACGCCCCCCTGCGCGGCTCCAAGTGGAATCTCTATGAGGGAGGCATCCGCGTGCCCTTCATGGCAAGCTGGCCGGGCCAGATCCCAGAGGGAGAAACATGCAAGATCCCCGTGGTCGGCTATCAACTCCTTGCCACCTTCGCCGAAGTGGCAGGGGCGTCGGTTCCGGAAGGAATCGATGGGAAATCGGTTGCAGGCATCCTCAAGGCACCCCTCACCCCCCATAGGCATCAGGAATTCCTCTGGCACTTTCCCTACTATCACCCTGAAAAGGGCTACGACAAGGCACCCGGTATCATCGGCGTGAATGACGGCTACACGAGCAGGACCACGCCGATGTCCGCTCTCCGCGCGGGTCAGTGGAAGGTTCTCTACTTCCACGAGGAAAAACGATACGAGGTCTATGACCTCAGCAAGGATCCCCATGAGACCAGCGACCTCTCCAAGACACCGGGAATGGTGGTGGGGCCCCTCAAGGAATTCCTGCAGTCCTCCCTAAGGAATGCCGGTGCCCGGCTGCCGGAGCCCCATCCTGACTGGCCTCAAGAATGAACTCCCCCATCGACAGCCTCGTCCTGTTTGTCTACCTCGCCGCCGTGGTGGGCTTTGGCTGCTGGTTCGCCAAACGCAGCCGTACCGCCAATGAGTTCATGGCGGCAGGCGGAAGATTGCCCGGTTGGGCAGTAGGCCTTTCGCTCTTCGGCACCTACCTTTCCAGCAACACCTTCATCGGAAACCCGGGCAAGGCCTTCGGCGACAACTGGAACTTCTTTGTCTTCAGCCTCACCCTGCCCATCGGCGCTTGGATCGCCTCGAAATGGTTTGTCCCCTTTTATCGCAAGAGCGGTGAGATCTCCGCCTACCACCATCTGGAAAAACGTTTCGGTCCCTGGGCACGTATCTATACGGTTGTCTGCTACCTGCTCACGCAAATCTCGCGTTCCGGAACCATCATGCTGGGGGTCTCCATCGGCATGCATGCGGTCACCGGCTGGAGCATCCAGGGCATCATCCTCGCCACGGGAATCCTCGTCACGATCTACACGCTCGTGGGTGGCATCGAGGCGGTGATCTGGACCGATGTCATCCAGAGCCTGGTCCTGAGCCTTGGCGCCGTCATCGTCATCGGTCTCCTCATCCTGGGTGATCCAGGTGGCAGTGCCCTGGTCGAGGCCGCGCGGGCCGAAGACAAGTTCTCACTGGGGACCTTCTCCCTGGACCTGACCCAATCCAGCTTCTGGGTGGTCTTCCTTTTCGGCATCTTCATCAATCTGACCAATTTCGGAATCGATCAGAACTACATCCAGCGCTACCACACGGCCAAATCCGAAGGAGAGGCGCGGCAATCCCTCTGGCTGGGGGCCATCGCTTACGTTCCGGTCTCGGGAATGTTCTTCCTGATCGGCACCCTGCTCTGGGGATTCTACCAGGCCAATCCCAGCGAAATGACAGCCATCCAGACGATGGCCGAAGGCGTCGGCAAGGCCAAGGCGGTCAGTGACTTTGCCCTGCCCCACTTCATGGCCAATCACCTGCCCACGGGTGTCGGGGGATTGCTCGTGGCCGCACTGTTCGCCGCCGCCATGAGCACCATCGACACCAGCCTGAACAGCTCCGCCACCATCACCCTGCGCGACATCTTCCGAAAGATCGGCTACGGAAGCGACGAAGCGGCCCAGATGCGTGTCCTCAGGCACTCCACCATCTTCTGGGGTGTGATCGGCACGGGCGTGGCCCTGTTCCTCAGCTACGACAAGCGAAACATCCTCCAGATCTGGTGGGATCTTTCCGGCGTGTTCGCCGGCGCGATGCTGGGCCTGTTCCTT
>CAZKNW010000543.1:0-3164 GCA_964554035.1 uncultured Verrucomicrobiota bacterium | reverse complement strand
AGCCTTCAAGGCAGCCTCATTGGGATCGCACAGGGCTGACAGCCTTGCTCCTTCACACATTTCGATGCCGGGAAGGTGATTGGCGATGCCAATGCCTCCGCATCCGATCATTGCTATTCCGAGTTCGCTCATAGGGCAAAAAGAAAGGCCGGACTGTCCCAAGACAGCCAGCCCTTTTCAATGGAAGAATGGGGAAGATTCCCAATAGGGGGATCAATGTTCCGCGCTGAGCACGGCGATGTGCACCATGAGCTTCCGCAGGTGGAACTGATCCTTCTGAAAGCGGTCGCGCAGCTGGTCGATGGTTTCCGGTCCATAGGCTGCGGCCGGTTGCTTGACCATGTGGTGGAAAAGCTGCTCGATGAAACCGTGCTGGGCGACGGGACTCTCCGCTGCATACCGGGCGAGGTCTCGTGCCCCGGAGAGCTTGACCTGTTTGCCGTCAAGGGTGGTGTAGGTTCCACTTGGATCAACGGGCTTGCTGTTGTCCTCCGTTCGGAACTTTCCGACGGCGTCAAAATTCTCAAGGCTGAAGCCAAGCGGATTGATGATGGCGTGGCAGGTCTGGCAGTTCTTCGGGCTCGTCAGCTCGGTTACTTTCTCACGCATCGTGAGCGAGGGATCGAACTTGCTGTCGTTGAACTCCACGGCCATGGGAGGCGGCTTGAGCGCCCGGCCGAGAATGTTTCTGGTGACAAACACTCCCCGGTGGATGGGGGAGGTCTGCTTGTTGTAGGCAAAGGTCGAGAGAAGGTAGGGGTGGGTCATGACTCCGGCACGCTTCTCCGGGTTGAACCGGACCTTTTCAAATGCTTCGGGCTTGGTCTCCACCCCGTAGAACTCGGCGAGCCTCTGGTTCATGTAGAGGTAATCATCCATGATCAGGCGGCGGAAATCGGGTCGGTCGCCCCATGCCACGTCCTCGATGAAGAGCTCCAGGGAGGTGCGCAGGTCCGCCATCAATCGGTCGTCGAAACCGGGGAAGGCATCCTCGTCCTTGGAGATGTCCTGTGCCTCCTTCATCATGAGCCAATGGTGGAAGAAACCCTGCATCTTGGCCTTGGCCCTGGGATCACGAAGCATCCTCTCGGCATGGGCACGGATCTGCTCGGCCGTCTTCAGTTGCCCCTTCTCGGCGGCGCGGAAAAGGTTGTCGTCGGGTATGGAATCCCAGAGGGCAAAGGAGAGCCGGTCCGCGATGTCATGCTGCGATGGGGGATCGGATTCGAAGTTGCTGTAGAGAAATCGTGGTGACTTCAGCGCAAGGGCGACGATCCGCTTGATGGCGGACTGGTCGTTGTCGGTTTCCTGAAAGTGGCGGAAGACATAGCGTTCCTTTTCCTCTTCGGTGAGAGGTTCCCGGAAGGCGCGCTCCACCAGTTGCGTTGAGAAGATCCTGAGCCTCTCGTCCTTGTCCTTGGCGCCTTCCTTGGTTCGTGCGAGACCGTAGAGCTGGTCTACCGCAAAGTTGGCCGCCTCGATGGCTCCCGCCGTGGTGGCTTCATCCCAGAGCTTCGAAACCGAGGTGCCGCGCTCGTAGCCCACACTGCTGTCGTCGGGAGGGAAGGGGGTGGAGATCACGGCGGTGGTGGGACTGGAGGCGGTTGTGAAATGCCTCTGGGGGATGATTTCGCGTGCCTTTCCGGGTGCCTTCCATTCCACCTTGATGGACGCGGACTTGTCCTTGAACTTGAACCACAGAACCCGGAAGGAGTAGGTGCGACCGGCAAGAAGGAAGATCGATTCCTTGTGTTCCTCCTTCTTGCCGCCTGAGGCCACCCACGCGTCGATCAGGGGCGTTCGTGTGTCATTCACATAGAGGCGGAAGCCGTTCTCGGAGGTTACAAAGAAATCGTAGTCCCCCGTTTCCTCCACGATCAATGAACCCAGCCACCATGCAGAGAACTCCTCAGGCTTGAAATCCTCACCTTCGGGTGCCTTGTTCCCAAAATCGTAGTCGATGGTGGAATCGATCCGTTCGATCTTGAGGTTCTTCTCACGCTGGCCACGTGAATTGTAGAACTTCGCCTTCAGGCCGTCGGCCTTGGGTTGTCCGGTCCGCCATGTGAAGGTGGCGAAAAGGTCGGCCACGGCATTTCGGTATTGGGGAACGGTCAGTCTCTGCAGCTCGACCCGGGCCTGCTGGTTCGAGCGCCTTGCCTGGGGTGAGTAGAAGGCATGGTAGATGTAATCCGCGACGGCCTTCGCGTCCTCCCCGACGCAGAGGTCCTCCTTCTCGTCAGGCATGGTGCGTTCGATGATCCGGGTGAGGGATTCGATCGAGCGGTCACCCTCCAAGACCTCGTCATACTTGTCCCGGACGCCTTGTCCCCGGTCGCCATGACACTCGAGGCAGAGCTTCCTGTAGATCGCCTCGCCCCTGGATGGGTGCGCGGGGTTCTCCGCCGCCCGCGATGCAGGTGGCGATGCGAGAAGCGAAATCAGGGCCGCTGCCAGCAATAGGTTCCGTATTCCTGGGAAGGAGTGCATCTGGCTGAAATGTGGTTCATCTGGAAAGGTTGTCAATCTGGTTCAGAGACGGATGCCCCCCGTCATTCAAGACGAAAAAAGGGTGCCTCCGTTCGATGGAGGCACCCTTTTGCAAACAGGCAGGGACTACGATCAGGCAAACAGCTTCGTGACGGTCTTGGCCTTGACGAGCTCGCGTGGCTGGTTGAGGTGGTTGTAGACGATCGTTTCGGGATTGATCCCGCAGGCGTGGTAGATCGTGGCCAGGAGTTCTCCCGGATGAACCGGGTCCTCGACCGGGGCTGATCCCGTCTTGTCCGATTTTCCATGCACGTAGCCGCGCTTGATCCCGGCGCCGGCGATACAGGCGGTGTAGCAGTAGGGCCAGTGGTCACGGCCATCGGCACTGTTGTTGTTGCCGGAGGTGCTGACGCCCTTTTCAGGACTGCGTCCGAACTCCCCGACCGCCACGACCAGCGTCTCTTCCAGAAGGCCGCGCTGGTCCAGATCCTCGATGAGGGCGGAAAGGCCTGAATCCAGCATCGGTGCCGACTGGTTCTTCATTCGATCGGTCAGTCCCTTGTGAACATCCCATGAGTGGTTGTCCGAGTTGGCGACCTTGGGCCAGATGACCTCGACGACGCGTGTGCCGGCCTCGACGAGCCTGCGGGCGAGAAGGCAGCTTTGCCCGAAGG
>CAZKNW010000542.1:0-3165 GCA_964554035.1 uncultured Verrucomicrobiota bacterium | reverse complement strand
TCTCCGCCTGCCTGGCAACTCCGGCAATGTTTCCTGTGCTGCTGCCTTTGAAATGGATTCCGATTCCGGGTGGTGCTGAGGCCAGGGGATCGGTGATGCCTCCCCCGATCACGGTGGAACCGCCATCATGAATCCTGTTGTTCATGATCAGGTTGGCTTCGATGGTTGAATCACTGATCACATTGTCCTCGATCCGTATTCCCGCCATCACGTTGTGACCGATCTGGTTGCCAAGGCTCTTCTTGAATCCTCCAACGTAGTTCCTCCCGGCGCCGTTGCGTATGGCGATTCCCACGTCGTTTGGAATCGTCTCTCCAAAGGCACCCACACCGATGTAGTTGTTCTGGATCCTGTTGGCGAGGGCGTTGGGGTTCAGTGAGGTGTCGCCGCAATTGTCGAGCAGGATGCCGATGTCGCATCCTGCAACCTCGTTGTAGGTCCTGACGACGTAGGTGAGGAAGTTGGGAGCCGGTCCGGCGAAGGAAAGGAAGTTTCCCGGTTTGCCAATCAGCGTGCCGGTCGGTCCGTCCTTGATGTGGATGCCGACGGCGAGCCTGGAATCGGTTCCAGTTATGATGAAACCGTGGTCGACACCTATCTGGTTTCCGAAAATCTCATTGTTGTCGGTGCCTTCGCCCTCGACGAGGATGCCGGCTCCTTCCGGTTGGCCATGAATGTGCAGATCGAGGAAGCTATGGAATGCACCCAGAATGTTGCTGCTGGCCCCATTCCGGATGTGGATGCCGTGTTCACCATTGGGCAGGAACCGAGGTGCGCCCGTCCAGATCCCTGAGACCGGGTCGTCGTATCCCAGGTGAGCACGGTTGACGATGTTGAAGCTGGTGCCTGGATCCTCGATCAGTACGCCTGAGCCGGCATTGTTGAGGATGGAGCTTCTTTCACCGAAGCCGCCGGGGATCAGTCCTCCGATGATGTTGTGGTGGGTGCCGTTCCTGAGATGAATCCCGGCACCTTCGTTGGGTTGGGGATCTGCCGTGCCCGGTGTGGACAGGTAATCGACACCCGTGTGGATGCTGTCTGCCCGGTTGAAGGCCGAATCGGGGCCCTCGATCAGTATGCCGGCGCCGTCATTCCCTGCTGGATTCACATGGCGGATTGTCGTGAATTCAACACCGTTCATCAGGTGGATTCCGGGGCCTCCGTTGCGGTAGAAGGTGGTGTAGCGGGGAACGACAAAGCTGGGGGATCCGATGATGTTGGCGTCACTCGCGGCATCCCGGATCAGGGCTCCGCCGGCATTGTTGTCCCTGACCGTGCCCGGATTGATGAAGTTGTGATGGGCGCCGCTCTCGACCAGGATTCCGTAGTTCACGGCCTTTTCCAAAAGTCCAAGAATCGTGGTCGTACTGACCGAGGGGACGTCGATCACGTTGCGGGTGACCTCGGATCCGCTGAGGTGCAGTGCATTGTCGCCAGCGGTGGAGACCTCCATGCTCATGAGGTTGTTCTGAAAGGCGTTTCCATCGAAAAAGATGCCATCACCTCCGCTGGACTCGATCCTTACGTTCTCGAGCGTGATATTGTTGGCACCGTTGATGAAGTGGATTCCATGACCGGGCATGTTCCTCAGGACGACATCCTTGATGGTCACCTCCGAAGTCCCGCTGAATTCGAACCCGGTGGAATTGGCCGGGAGAGAACTGCCATCGAGGACCAGGCCATTGAAATCGAAGGTGTCCCCCTGAAGAAATGGCAGAATGGCGGAGGTCAGCATCAGGACCTGTCCCCTGAAATCTTCGGAAACCACGACCATGTCCCGCTTCATGGCTCCCCCTCCAAAACCATCGGTATCATCCCCGCTGACCTTGTCGGTCTCCCTTGGAACCAAGGGGCAGTCCTCGGGCAACGTGGGGTTCGAGGTTTCGCAGTCGAGATGCTGCTCAACGGGCCTGCCCAGTTCGCCGCGGGCGAGAAGCAGGGCCTCCAGAAAGCTGATCTCGCCATCCGCCGCATTGCTGTAATCCAGCTTGGTGATGTTGATGGTCAGGCCTCCACTGAATCCGCTGTCGTCGTTCACTGGATCCTCGACCTCGAAGGAGATGGGGGCGGTGGTCACGCCTCCTATGGTCACCTTCACGGTGTGGGTGCCGACCGTGAGGCTTTCCGGGACGGCGACCGTCAGGTTGGTCGGGCTGGCATTGGCGGCGTGGATGCCGATGGTGTTGTCATCGAAATAGACCTCGTGCGACTGTGGTGACATCACGTCGAAGTTGTTGCCATGGATGGTCAGCAGGCCTGACCGCTTCGTTGGGTTCGGGATGACCTCAAGCAGCTCTGGCGGATGAAGGTAGGTGAACTCCTGTTTTCCATCTGGCAGGCGACGGGTGGTGGAGCGCTTTCCATCGGTTGTTTCCACGCAGATAAAGGCGTTGTCGCCGGTAATGACCTCCGTCCAGTTCTCGGGGACGAAGAATGAAAGGGAGGTCGGGGTCATGGCCTTGACCTCGACAACGAGCTTGGTGTTGGCCGGGATGACGTCGGGATCGGGATCTTCCGGGTCCACCGAGCTGGTGAACTGGCAGAAGCTGACCTCAATGTCACTCGTGCTTGCCGGGAAATTGTAGCCGCTCACGGTGACGAAGTCTCCCGCCCGTCCGGCCCTCGGTCCAAAGTCGGTGATGCGTGGTTCGAACGGGTTGCCAAGGACAAAGGCGGTGCGCTCGATTGCCAGTGCATCCGGCGTGAGGATGCCGACACCACGCTCCAGTGCCTGTTCAGCCTTGCTGACCTTGCCGAAGAGGTTGATGGATTTCGCGGCGGTCTTGGCGGCTGCTTCCCCAAGGAAGGCCAGTGCACCCGTGATGCCTTTCTCGGCGGCCTTGGAGACCAGCTTCTTCACGAGGGAAGTGGTGAGGGTCTTGATCAGGTCGTAGATCTGCTGCTCCGTGATTCCCTGGGGACTGCTCCGGTAGATCACCATCGCCTTGAAGGCGTCGACATAGAGGCTGGTGATCAATTTGGTGCCTTCAGGCGCAAAGGAGGAGAAGTCGACGAACACCGAGGCCAGGTCGATGACGGCAATCGTGACGTTGGCGGCAAGGGCCGCCGTCCACTGGTCGTTCTTGTCGACGGCGTTGAGCAGGTTGACCTGGTTCTGGGTGGTGAGAAAGAAGCCGGTGCCGTAGAAGAGGTTGCCGCTGTAGG
>CAZKNW010000541.1:0-3166 GCA_964554035.1 uncultured Verrucomicrobiota bacterium | reverse complement strand
TGAAGGACACAAAGATGGCGCAGAAGATGGCGACGGCCCGTGCGGCCGTGGAGTAATACCGGTCACCGACAAAGTCGGGCACGGTGAACTTGCCGAACTTGCGGAGATAGGGAGCCAGCAGCATGGCGAGCAGAACGTAGCCTCCAGTCCATCCGATCAGGTACATCGAGCCTGTGTAGCCCATGGTGGAGATGAGTCCGGCCATGCCCATGAAGGAGGCGGCGCTCATCCAGTCCGCGCCGGTGGCCATGCCGTTGAGGACAGTGGGCACGCCCTGGTCGGCCACATAAAATCCCTTGGTGTTCCGGACGCGGGCCCAGAAGGCGATCCCGATGTAGAGCCCGAAGCTCAGCAGGACGAAGATCCAGTTCCAGACGGGTTGGCTCATTTCGACTCCTCCTTCTCGACGAGGCCGAACTTCCTGTCGATCTTCCTCATACCGAGGGCATAGATCAGGATCAGGATGATGAAGACGACGATGGAACCCTGCTGGGCGATCCAGAATCCGAGGGGAAATCCGGTGCCGGGAATCTGGATGGCGTTCAACTTGTCGACCATGATGATCGGCAGGACGCAGGAAAAGAGGAACCAGACTGCCAGAAGGACGGACAGAAGCTTCAGGTTGGCCCGCCAGTACTGGCGGTGCTTTTCGTCAGTGGACATAGATTTGTCTCAGTTTTCTCGAGGAGGAAAAGGAGGCTTTAGCAAAGGGACCACCAAGTGGCAAGGGTTGTCGCTTTCTCCCGCCGGACGGAAATCGTGCTGTTGCCTCAATCGTAGTCCCCATTCATTGGTTTGCCGTTTTTGGGGAAAGCACGAGTCAGATGCCCCTTGATCATCATTCCTTGTCCCAGAATGTTGGAGATCTTGCTTTCCCTTGGCCTTGATTTTTTGACACTTGGCTTATGGATCCTTGGTCTCCATTGATCTGAACCACCTGATGCCCGAATGACAGGGATTACCCAAATTCTAAACCAGATACGTGATGGTGAAGAAGGCGCTGTAGACGTGCTTTTGAGCGAGGTCTATGGAGAGCTCCGGAAATTGGCGGCGGGCAAGATGGCCAAGGAGTCTCCCGGCCAGACTCTTCAGGCGACGGCCTTGGTCCATGAGGCGTGGCTCAAGATTGCCGATGAAAATGGTCCTCAGTTCGAGAATCGAAAACGCTTTTTTGCCGCTGCTGGTGAAGCCATGAGGCGTATTCTTGTTGATCGGGCCCGTCGTCGAGGAAGATTGAAACACGGTGGCGCCATGAACAGGGTGGATGTGGAGCCTGATGCGGTTTCAGCCAACGTTCCGGATGTCAGGATTCTAGAGGTGCATGAAGCGCTGGAGGCAGTGGAGAAGGAAGATCCGGTCAAGGCGGATGTCGTGAAGCTGAAATTTTTTGTGGGTATGAACGCGACTGAGATAGCTGACTCCCTCGGGATTTCACTGCGCAGTGTTGAACGTTATTGGTCCTACTCCAGCGCCTGGATGTTGAGTTGGCTGGAAAACGAAAAGGAGACCTCACAATGAGTTTCTTGGAATGACTGGCGGTCTTCGGGTGAAAACACCGCATGTAGGTTTGCAATGCCTAGTCCGATGAAGAGCAAATCACCTGATGTCGAATCGATCTTTTCCGCCGCCCAGTCTTTCACTGATATTCGGAAACGGGAGGAATACCTCGATGTGGCCTGCAGGCGGAACAAGAAACTCCGCGAGAAGGTGGATCAATTGCTGGCTGCTGCGGAAAAAGCCAAGGCCTATTTTGATGAGCCACTAATCAGTCTGACCGAGTTTGAATCGGAACGGACCAGCCTTCCCAAGAAAGGGACGGCCATGAGGTATTTCGGGGACTATGAGGTCGAGAGGGAGATTGGCCGAGGAGGAATGGGCGTTATCTACAAGGCTCGGCAGGCCAGTCTCGATCGTTCCGTTGCAATCAAGATGATCCTCAATGGGAATCTGGCCGACAAAAAGGATGTCCGCCGCTTTCGGACAGAAGCCGAGGCTGCCGCCAACCTGAGGCACTCCAACATAGTCAGCATTCATGAAGTTGGAGTTCATGAGGGACAACACTACTACTCGATGGACTGGATTGAGGGAGGGGATCTTCAAAATCGCATCAGAGACGGGCTGTATCCGGCGGGGGAAGCGGCTCAATGTCTCAAGTCCGTTGCTGAGGCCATTTCCTATGCTCACTCGCAGGGAATTCTGCATCGGGATCTCAAACCGCAGAACATACTACTGGATGGGCAGGGCGAGCCAAAGATCACGGACTTCGGTCTGGCCAAGAAGATGGAGAGCGCAACCCAGCTCACATTGAGCGGGAGTGTCATGGGGAGTCCCGGATTCATGGCTCCGGAGCAGGCCTTGGCGGATCGGGAGAATATCAGTGTCAGGACGGATGTTTATGGGCTGGGCGCGTTGCTCTACGCGATGATTACCGGGCGTGCACCCATTCAGGGGGACAATATGGCCGACACGATTCGACGTGTGGTTGATGAGGAGCCGGTGGCACCACGTACATTGAATCCCAAGGTCCCTCTCGATCTGGAAACCATCTGTCTCAAGTGCCTTTCCAAACGTCCTTCCGAACGTTACGCCTCGGCGGAAGAACTGGTTGAGGATCTGGAGAGATTCCTGAGATACGAACCTGTCAAAGCGCGCCCTGTTGGTGCCATGCGCAAAACGTGGACATGGTGGCAGAAGAATCCCTGGAAGCTCGTTGGAATCTTCGGTTTGCTGACACTGATGATGGGGGCGGTCATTACCGGACTTTGGGAGCAGAACCGACTGGCCTCAGAGCAATTGCGTTTTCCTGATGTGGACGTGCGCCGGTTCCTCAATCCATTCTCCCAATCCCCATCGATTGCTTTTTTGTTTACGTTGCCCTGCTGCGTCGTGCTCTCTCATCTGGTTGGGCGAATTTTCAGGAGACAGCTGTCAGGAGAGGCTCTTGCAAGCAGGTTTGGAGAGCTGGTGGTGCCTGTGCATGCCCTTGTGGGGGCGTTCCTATTCTTGGGGGCGTTCGGGTTTCAGCTGAGCCAGATCCGAGCTTGGGTTTGGCAGCTTCCCATCAAAGGACCCTACTTGTGGATCCGTGTTTTGGAGATCCTTGCATTTCTGTCGTCGTTCGCATTGGCATGGGTGGGATTGGTATCCTTGTGGGAGGCTTTGGGAA
>CAZKNW010000540.1:0-3175 GCA_964554035.1 uncultured Verrucomicrobiota bacterium | reverse complement strand
TTTCCACGGCCTCCGTCTTCGTGGCGTCGGCAGCCAGCCCGTAGACGGTCTCCGAAGGCAGCGCCACGATTCCTCCATCGGCAAGGATATCAGCCGCCTGTCTGCAGGCGGCTTCTTCACGTTCTTCTGTTTGGGTCTCGAGGATCGGCATCGGCGGACTGCCCTGAGCTACCTAAGAAGCACCCTCAAGACAAGACCCTGTGTCTGGATGTGGATGAATCAACCATAGATGATTTCACTGAAAGGAATCAGAATTTGCGATTTTTCTTATCGTGAGACCGGGCCTACCCTCGCTTTACCCATGAAAACGATCGTTTCAACTGGTCTGCTCCTTTTGGCGGTGACCACCCATCTTTCCGGCGCGGACCTGCCCATGGACAAGCCCCTGCCGGGATTGGGTGACTACGTGGAGAAGGATTTTCCCTTTCTGACCTCTTCACTTGATCTGAGGGGACTGGGGAAAGGATTGCCCGAGGACAATCTGGCCGTCAGGGGGTTGCATGTCCGGCTGGGCGATCACTGGGCGTGCTTTGACACGGACCTTCTCAGGTTTTCCGCCATCTGGCGTGGGGATTTTCAGGAGCTTCGCAACATGGCGCATACCTCCTACAAGATTCCTGGCAAGAAGACCGCTGCCGGTCAGGAGAAGCTGGCAAGATTGAAGGGGGATCTTTTGATGGTGAACGGGCTCTATGCGGGTGCCCGGGAGGGAGGTGCCAGCTTCGGTGATCCGAGGGCGAGCTTTGAGGATGATTCCGAGATTGGGCGTGGACCGCTGCCCAGGAATGATGGGCAGTTCCTGGGTCATCGCATCCATGGGGACCGGGTCCAACTACGGTATCGGGTGGGTGGTGCCGTGGTTCATGAGGTGCCTCTCAAGCTCCAGGTCGAAGGAGGCTATGCCATTCAGCGTCATATCGAGGTCGTCCAGCCTTCAGGCAAGTCGCTCGCCATCGTGATTGGCGAGGTAGGGGAGAAAGGGAGCCTGTGGCAGGAATCGGGTTCGGTGAGGATGACCGTTCCTGACCGGATCGATACGCGGGTGATGCTGGCTACCGACGCTTCCGCGAGACTGAGAATCCTGGAGAAGCGATACCTCGTTCTTGAATATTCCGAGGGAGCGAAAGGAGTTGCTGATGTCCTGATCTCCCCGGCGCGGCTGAGACCCCAGGCCTTGCATGGGATCGTGTTGACGAAGGCTGACCTCCCTGATTTCAGCAAGGGAGGGCCGGGAAGATGGGGTGAGCCGGTGGAGACCACCCTGACGCTTTCTGATGAAGACACCGCCTACGTGGTTGATCATTTTCACCTGCCCATGCCCAATCCCTGGAAGAGGAATGTGAGACCCTCGGCGCTTGGGTTTCATGATGACGGCAGGGCGGTGGTGTGCACCATCGATGGTGATGTCTGGGGGACCTCGGCAATCGGGAAGGATGTCCGCAGGATCAAGTGGCACCGGGTGGCGTCAGGCCTGAGTGAACCCATGGGACTGGTGGTCCGGGACGGGGAGGTTCTCGTCTTTTCCAGAGGGGGTATCACCCTCCTCAGGGACTTCAACGGCGATGGTGAAACGGATGACTATGAGATGTTTTGCGATCTGCCTGCGCAGTCGGGTGAGACCCGTGAATTTCCCATGGACATGAAACTGGGGCCGGACGGAAGTCTCTACATTGCAAAGGGAGGCATCCATCATAAAGGCAGGGGAATCATGAATGGCACGATCATTCGAGTCTCGCCTGACGGGAGCTACATGGAGGTTGTTGCCGATGGATTGCGGGAGCCCTTCATCGGGTTGAATCCCCGGGATGGTTTTTTGACCTCCAGCGATCAGCAAGGCAACCGGGTCCCTTCAACGCCCCTCTATCATGTCGAGCAAGACGACTACTTTGGGTTTCATTGGGCCGGCCACCGGGACAAGGAGGCGAAGATACCGGACCCCATCACCTGGATTCCCCATATGGCGGATAATTCCGGTGCGAGCCAGATCTGGGTGCATTCGGAAAGCATGGGGCCTCTCAATGGCGCGATGCTGCACCTTTCCTATGGGAGGCCTGCCTTGTTTCGGACCTATATCCACAAGGGCGAAGGTTTTGTGCAGGGGGCGGTTGTCGAGATACCCACCTCGCTGAGGGTTCCGATCCTTCAGGCCTCGCTCAATCCCAGGGACGGCTTCCCCTATCTCTGCGGCCTTCAGATCTACGGCTCCAATGCACGCATTCTGGGAGGCTTCTGCCGCCTGCGCTATACGGGGCGGGAATCCTTGCTTCCTGCGAACGTGGAGGTTTTCAAGGAAGGTGTGCTTTTGTCATTTGATCTGGTTCTTCAGGAATCCTCCTCGACCCAGATCGATAATTATCTGCTGCGCCGGTGGAACTACGAACGCACCGACAAGTATGGTTCGCCCCACTTCAAGTTGGATGGAAAACCGGGGCAGGATGATGTGAGAATCAATTCGGCCCAGATTTCCAAGGATGGGAGATCCGTGTTCCTGGTGGTTCCAGACATGCGGAAGGTGATGCAGTTGGCCCTGCATTTTTCCATTCAATCCGAGGGAGGCAAATCACTCGACCATTCCGCCTATGCGACCGTGAACGCCCTTCCACGGTTTGATCCCGGGGCGCATGGATTTGAAAGAATCGATCTGGCTCGCGTAGACGTGACCAGGAAGGACATGAGCAAGAAGGATGTTGCCAGCATCGAGCGGGGCCAGAAGGTCTATCAGCTCTTTGGCTGCATGGCCTGTCATAGCGTGGATGGGACTACGGCTGGAAAAACGGGCCCGTCCTGGAAGGGACTATTTGGCTCGATGCGTCCCATACGCGGAAAGAAACCCGTCAAGGCGGACGATGCCTATCTCAGGAAGTCCATAGTGGATCCTGCAGCACAGATCGTGGATGGCTTTGAACAGGGAATGCCACCCTACCTGGGGATTCTGAGTGATGCTGATGTCGAGAGTCTTGTCCTGTATATCAGGTCCCTCTAAGCGTTGGGCGAATGTTTGACGGATTGGGTGGTGTCGGTTACCTACGATTCCAACCTAGCCAAACCCTAGCTCATCATGATTCTCAAGCGCGTCCCCAAGATTCACCTCCTCTTTCTTCTTCTGGTCTTGTTTCTGACCGCCTGTTCCAAGGATTCGTCTCCCTACGGTGAGGCGAAGGGTGGTGAAGGATCC
>CAZKNW010000539.1:0-3176 GCA_964554035.1 uncultured Verrucomicrobiota bacterium | reverse complement strand
CGCTGCGATACGAACTTCAGAAATCCTCCGACCTGGAGAACTGGACAACCATCGAAGGTTACCCGATCGAGGCACCTACGGTCAGCGTCTCCCATCCCATCGACTCTCCATCACTGTTTGAGTTTTACAGGGTAAAGCTCATTGATGAGCAAGGACCAACGATCGTCGAACAAGATCCGTCCCCTGGCTCCTACGTCGTTGGCCGCCTTGATCCCATAGCGATCACACTGTCCGACTCGAGCCATGTGAATCCCTCCTCCATTGTCCTCAATGTGGGCGATGTTGAATCCTTGACCGTTGCTGATCCGCGCCTCGAGTTTACCGGCGGCGTCCTGACCTACACACCCCTCTCCCCCCCTTGGGCGATTTTGGCGAAACCATCACGGTGGTGTTGATGGCAGCGGACTCACTTGGGAACAGCAGCAACCACAGCTGGACCTACACGCTGGAGGCGGAAGCGATCACTTCCGAGAACCTTCTTGTCTTCGGCTCACAACAGGCGCAGACCATGGGACAGGAAGTCGGGCATCTCCCCACCGCATTCCTGGCGGGACCCACGAGCCGCTTCGCCAAGCAATCCACCACGCCTTCCTGGACGCTCGCCGAGGTAATGGAGGACCGCCTTGTCATCAACTATACCACCACCCCTCCCTCCATTCCCGAGGGGACCTTCCTGTGCAACCAGACCCCGGCAAGTGAAGACGAGATTTTCTACCGACAGGCAAACTCCACCAGCGACGACGTGGAAAACAAGCAGCTCACCATCTTCACCACCGACGCCAACCTGGAAGACATGGTGACCGAGGGATCCCTCACCATCAGCAGCGAATCCGCCATCCTGGACTTCGATGGTGGAGGAGCGATCCAGGGTGTCCGGGGCTTTGACCGGTTCCTCCAATTGGACACGATTGGATTCGATCTTTCGGGAGCCGAAGTCAAGCTGCGGGACGACGGATTTGAAACCATCTTCAACGACTACAGCCTGGATGTCGGAAGCGGCCCCACCTGGCTCTCCTTCAAGGCCGAGGAATGGTATTGGAGATTCAACCCTACCTTGAGCACAAGCCTTCTGATCAAGGACGGGAGGCTCCATCGTTTCGGTGCCATTCTTCGTGGGTCACAGGAGTCCGCGAGCGTCCTGGAAGTCTCGGTCGAGCTCGCATCCGCCAAGAAGGAATTCACCATCTTCCAGCTCCAGAACGGCATCAGCCCCAAGTATCGAAAGGCATTTCTCGGGAATATTGGCCCTGTGCCGGTGTATGCGGAGGTGAAACTCGATTCCGAGGTCATTGCTGAAGCTCAGGCCTCCAGTTCGGTCGTCTTCAAAACCGGAATCCGGAACGAAGCCCTCCACGCGATCGGCGTTCGCTACAACAAGGAGGCAACCGAGCCCTTCACATGGATCAATGACCGTACGGAAAGTCCTGCCGAAATCATTCCTCCGGCATCAGCCTTGAATGCTGAAGTCTCCCTTAACTTCAAGCTGAGGCCCTCCATCTCCCTGGTGGTCTACAAGATGGCTGGGGCGGAAATTCAGCTCGAGGCAACAGGCGGCATCATCGTTGAGCACGAGATCGCCCCCACTCCCCACCTATCCGGTCGGTTCGAGGCCAATCTCGACCTCGTGATTCAACCCAACGGACCCGCTTTTTCACGATTCAGGGTGGATTCGACGGATCCGGACAAGATCCCTGTCAAGGGAACCTATCGAATCTGGGAAGATGAATGGCACTTGTTTCCGGATGAACCCCTGGCGTTCACAACGCAACCGGAAGACCAGTCGGCACGGGCCCGCGACACCGTCAGCTTCACTGCCGCCATCAATCGAAACGAGGATCTCCAGTTCCTTTGGCACCACAATGGTTCACCCCTCGTGCCACTGCAGACCAGTCGAACGCTCAGGCTCGAGAACGTCACCTCCCACCAGTCAGGTGTCTATCACCTCGTGGCAAAGTCAGGCTCGGAGGTTGTCGAATCAGAACGGGCCACGTTGACCGTGGTCGAGGAGGAGCCGTTGTCCATGGCCTATATCCCCGGTGGAGCCTTCAGGTTCAGCGACATGGAATACGAGGAAGTATCGATCATTGATGACACCTACATCACCAATTACACGTACGCCACCAATACCACTCGAGCGATCTACCTGGACAAGGCTGAGTTCACCAACGCTCAGCTCGCAAGCCTCCTCAACTGGGCCAACATGGAGGGATGGATCGACGTGAACCCTTATGGCAACACTCAGGGGCGCCCCCAGAATACCTACTTTCTTGTCAACAAGATCTTCGACCCCGAATCGCCTTGGATCGGCTCATACACCTTCCCGTTGAACCTTTCGCAGTTCGATTTCAATGGAGACCTGATCTACGAAGGTGACCTGGTATGGGACTCCCTGAACGCTCGTTTTCGCGTCACCTCCGGAAGGGAGAAATGGCCCTGCACGGTCTATGGTTGGACTCATGCCCTCATCCTCTGCAACTTGCGGACCTTGTGGGAAGGGGGCAGATCCCCGGTTTACGATTTCAGTTCGCAAGCCGACCCACCGGGCATCAATTGGGATGCCACGGGATACCGGCTACCCACCGATGCGGAATGGGAAAAAGGCCTCCGCGGCGGACTCCCTTGGAACCAGTTTTACTGGGGTACCTACCTTTCCCACCTGGAAGCCAACATCAAGATCGATGGCCCCCCCACCCGTCGTTCAACGGTCCTAATCCGGTGGACTATTTCCCCCCGAATGCCTATGGGCTTCACGGCATGGCTGGAAACCTCGCCGAGTTCATCTGGAACGGAAGAAACCCCAATCCTCTTTTTGAGGATTCCCCGACTCCCGAGGAGTTGTCAGGCAGAATGGTCTTCACTCGGGGAGCGAGTTGGAACACCGAGGTGGTGAACAACGGGGATACGATCAATGACCCGAACCCGAACCTTGAATTCAACAACCAGTCATCACTGACTGGAGTTAGAATGGCGATGGGATCCTTCGCGCCCACCAGGCTCCCTCCTGTGATCACGAGCCAAGTAACGGCATCCGGCATCCAGGGCCAGCACTTCGGCTTTCAGGTCACCGCCGTCAACGAAGCGTCCCAGTTCTCGGCCACAGGTCTGCCCGAGGGATTGAAGCTGAACCGTTGGACAGGATCCATCACCAGAACGCCTCTTCACTCAGGTGTTTTCCA
>CAZKNW010000538.1:0-3181 GCA_964554035.1 uncultured Verrucomicrobiota bacterium | reverse complement strand
CATCCACCTTCGTCTTGAGCTCATCAAGAAGACGTGCCGAATCGGACCCCGCCTCCACCTCGGCACGGACAACGCCCCTTCCCTCGGAGGCGATCGACACCACTTCCTTGATACCTTCAATGCCACGGATGGCCTCCTCGATCTTCACGCAGACACCTTCCTCCACCTCTTCCGGGGCGGCCCCGCGGTAGGAAACCGAGATCGTTACCATGTCCGAGGAAAATTCGGGAAACACCTCCTGCTTAAGGGTCAACATCGCACCGGCACCCCCGATGACCAGCACGATGGCCAGGAGATTGGCGGCAACCCCGTTGCGGGCGAACCATTCAACAATCCTATTCACGCCTCACCCCCGCGGTCTCAAGGGTTCCTTTCCTCCGGTTCTCCAGTTCACGCGCCACCTCTGGATCGGAAGCAAGCCGGACCTCCATGCCTTCGGTCATGACATTCAATGCGGAGACACAGAGAAGATCCCCTTCCTCCAGTCCGCTTCCGGCAACGACGTCGTCCTGACCCTTCTGGAGGAGGGTCACATCACGGCGCTGAAGCCGGTTCGGTTTCCCGCGGGTCACCACCCAGACAAAGCTGTTCTCCTGGACCGCGATCCGCGGGATCACCGCGACCTTTTCAACCTTCCGGCCTTCAATCGTCGCCTGGACAAAGAGCCCCGCCGCCAGGGGAGGCTGCTGTCCTTTCCCCTTTCTCTGGTAGGGATCCTCGATCCGGGCGACGGCATGGAACATCCGGGTCATGGAATCCACTCGTCCGTCGGTTCGCTCGATCAATCCCTGCCACCGATGTTCAATTCCTCCGATCTCCGCGCGGATCTCCACCTTTGGAAGCTCCCTGCTCCGGGATTCTCCCTGGTAATCAAAGGGAAGATCCAGCAGCCCTAGGTCAGGCGAGGAGACGGGCAGGCGGATCTCGGCGGCATCGACCGAGTAGAGCCTTCCGATGACGGCGCCCCGATTGACGAACTGGCCGACGTCCACATTCTTGCGGGTCACCCTTCCGGCGAAGGGCGCCTTCAACCGGCAACGCTCCAGGTCGCGCTCCACCTTGCTGACAGATGCCTGGGCCGACTCGATGAGTGCCTTGACCTCCCGGATCTGGGGTTCCCTGAGGAGCAGCGCTCCAGGAGTCCCCTTCCCCAGTCTCCTCCATTCCGCAAGGGCGGCCTCCGCCTCGGCCTCCTCCCTCACCAGGCGCACCTTGGCCTGTTCAAGGGAGGCGCGGGTTCGGACCAGTTCCAGTTCCAGGTCGGTGGGATCAATGGAAACCAGCACATCCCCCTCCTCAAAGAAGCCACCTGCGCCCAGCGAATCGGAAACCGAGATCACCCTTCCAGAGACTTCCGGAACGAGGTCGATCTCAATGCTGGGTTCCACCTCTCCCTGTGATTCCACTGAGAACCGATGGGGCCTCACCTTCACTTCGACCACCTCCACGATCGGGGCAACCACTTCCCTCTCCTCGCCTTCCGGCTTGGGTCCGTTGTCAACCAGCCACTTGCCGATGAACACCGCCAGCCCGATCACCAGGATCGGCAGAATGATTCTAAGTATCTTCACTTCAAGACCTCCGTTTCCAATGATTGCTCCGTTTCCAATGCTTCGTCGAAAACTCCAAAACCTCCACCCAGTGCCAGGTAAAGGGAAACCCGGTTGTCCAGCCGTTGCTGGCGGATGGCCATCAACTGGCGTTTCGCATCGATCTCCCTGCGCTGCGCCTCCAGCACGGTGACGTAGAACTCCAGTCCACCGGCATAGCGCTCCTGGGCCAGCTGTAGCGCGCCTTCGGCTTCCGCCTTCGCCTGAAGCAGCTTGACCTCCCTCTTTTGAAGGAGATCTTCTCCATCCAGGGCGGCCTCCACCTCTTCAAAGGCCATGAGGATGTTCTTCTCGTAGGCTGCAACCGCTCGCTTCGTCGATGCCTCCGCAAGCGCCTTGCCTGCCTTCAATCGCCCCCCATCCAGAAGCGGCTGCGCCACATTGCCGGCCAGGCTCCAGACGGAGAAATTCCGATCCACCAGGTCACGCAACTTGTCCGAGGTCGTCCCGGCTGAGGATGTCAGGCTGAACCTCGGATACCGGGCCGCCTGGGCCTCAGCCACACGATGCTCAGCCGCAAAGACACGCGCCTCCGCGGCCAACAAATCCGGACGCCTTCGAAGCAACGTGGAACCCAGTCCTTCCGGGATGCCCTGATGCAACTCTGGCAACGACGACGCCAGCTCATCCTCCCTCGAGGGATAGCCTCCCATCAGCAGGGACAGCTGGCGCAGGGCCTGACGTCGCTGCATCAGCCAGATCTCTTCCTCGGCCCGGGCATTCGCCAGATTGGACCGGGCCAGACGCACATCCAGCGACGACTGAAGCCCTTTGGCATAGCGCTCCTGCGCCTGGATTTCAGAGACCTTCAGGACCTCGATGTTGGCTTTAGTGAGACGCAGTTGCTCCTGCGCGGCCGCGGCGGACAGCCAAGTCCGCAACACCTGTCCTGCGATCGAAAGTCGTGCCCCCTCATAATCCAGCTGGCTTGCATGGACATCACTCTCCGCCGCCCGCTTTCCGGCGCGGATCCTTCCCCAGACATCCACTTCCCAGCTCAGATTCACATTCAACTGATGGGTGGTCGCGCGGGACGAAAGAACGCCGGACGGCCCCGGGATGGGCAGCCCGACAAACACCTGCTTGTTACGGGCGCTCCCTGCTCCTGCCGTCACCTGTGGCTGCAGGCCGGAGCCCGCAATCCTCGCACTCGCGGCAACCGCCTCCACGTTGGCCAGGGCCATTTCCAGATCCTGATTGTGTTCGAGGGCCGTCTCCATGACCCGGACCAGCTCTTCATCCCCGAAGGCTTCCCACCAGCGATCCGCAATGACCCTGTCGCTCCCCTTCGGAAGATCAAAGGACAGATCGACAGATTCCCGCTTGGGAAGCGCACAGCCCAAGAGCAGTGCAGCCATCGCCAGGTGAAAAGCCAGAGCAACTCGCTTCATGATTCCTGCTCCTTTGGCAAAGGCGCCTTCAGTCCTGCGGCACAGAAGCGGACCATGCGGTCAATCACACCTTCCACCGTCTCCCCTTCCGCCAAACCATGGGAACAATACTGAAGCTTCTCCGTATCCATGATCGTGTGCGCCATCGTTCCCATGACGAAGTAAAGCCGCCACATGCCT
>CAZKNW010000537.1:0-3190 GCA_964554035.1 uncultured Verrucomicrobiota bacterium | reverse complement strand
CGTCCGGGGCACCGGGCCTGGAGTGCAGTCCGTAGACGCTGATTGGACCTTCAAGGTCGTTCCGGACTCGCACCCGCACCCGCTCACCCACCTCGACCCGGATGAGCGGCGCAGGGATCGACGGCAACTCGCCCTCCTCCCCGAGTGCATGGACCTGGGATGGACCCACCCTTCAACGCCTGAGCTCGCAGCGCCCATTCCATCCGGCACTCCCTTCCGGACACTCCAATATCTTGCAAAGGAGCTTTCCATCCACATCTGCGCCGGGCTGGCGGAAAGGGATGGAAACCACGTCTTCAATGCAGCGGTGCTGATCGCGCCTGATGGCCAACTGCTGCTCAGGCATCGAAAGCTGAATGAGCTCGCCATTGCCCATGATGTTTACGCCCAGGGGGACTCCCTTTCCGTAGTTCACACGTCCTTGGGTCACATCGGCATCCTCATCTGTTCGGATGCCTTTGCGCAGCACCAGACCCTATCCCGTTCCCTCGGCTACATGGGGGCCGATCTCATCCTCTCTCCCTGCGCCTGGGCCGTGGATGCCGATCACGACAATGACCGGGAACCCTACGGCGACATCTGGCGCAATGCCTACATCCCGGTCGCTCGCGAATTCTCCTTGCCCATCATCGGGGTAAGCAACGTCGGGCCACTTAAAGGTGGTCCTTGGGAGGGACGCAACTGCATCGGGAACTCCATGGCGATCGGGCCTTCAGGCGAGATCCTCGCACAGGGGCGGCATGGAGCGGATGCCGAGGAGATCATCCTGATCGAAGTTCCTTTGGTGGAGCGTCCCAAGCGTGGCGATGAATGGGCCGGGCACTAAGCGGCCCCTGTCGGCAGGGATTGAAACAAACCTTCCTCCTTTGATTTCACGGGCCAGATTGGATATCTTGACCCCCGATGCACTTTTTCCGGACATCAACATGGGTGATCCTCCTCCTCCTCGCCTCGATAGGCGGCATGCAGGGGCAAAGCGTCACCATCAAGGAACTCATGGCCAAGGCGGAGGCCGGGGACCCGATTGCACAGAACTCACTGGGATCCTCCTACCAGACCGGCAAGGGAGTGACCAAGGACCAGGCCCAGGCCTTCAAGTGGTTCCTCAAGGCGGCGGAACAGGGACTCCCCCTGGCCCAATACAACCTCGGCTTCATGCTCTACCGGGGATCCGGCACCCAACAGGATTTCCAGGAGGCCCTGCGGTGGATCGGAAAGTCGGCCTCCCAGGGTTTCGCCGTCGCACAGACCGCCCTGGCAGGATTCTACTACCGCGGTGCCGGAGGTCTTCCCAAGAATTACGATGCTGCCTTCTTCTGGTATCAGAAGGCAGCCAGCCAGGGCTACCCTACAGCCCAGTACCTCCTGGGACTCATGTTCCTGCAGGGGCTGGGCGTCGAACAGGATTATGTCCGGGCCACGGCCTGGTTCGAGCTGGCATCGCGGGGAGGTGACAAGGGAGCCTCGGCGGCTCGAGACAAGGCCACCCAGTTCCTGGATGCCGAGCAGACCTTTGAAGCGCTCCAGATGGCTTCGAGTTTCAAGCCCATTGCTCAGGAGGACGCCACCGGGCCCGAGCCAACCCTGGGACTGGACCAGTTCCCGACCTCCGATGGCGTTCTCTATTCAAGCGCCAAGAATTCCTCGACGCCGAAGGCAGGCGAGGCGAAACCGGCTCAGGCAAACTCCCTGATGGTCGCCACACAAGCGACAACCCCTGCTCAAGCTGAACCGGAGAAGGAAGATCCCGAGAAGCCTGGTTTCCTCAACAGCCTGAAGAAGATCTTTTCCGCACCCGCCACCAATGCGACGACCACGGCATCCCCGCCCGCCACAAACAGCCTTCCGCAGATGAAGCCGCTTGGAAAACCCAAGGCAGCCCTGCCCCCCTCCCCGGGTAGTACAGCATCGATGGACTCCCTTCTTTCCAAGGCCAAGGCGGGAGACATCGAGGCCCAGACCGAACTGGGGCACCTCTACGCAAGAGGCGCCCAGGGAGCGAAACAGGATTTCGCCAAGGCAGTTGAATGGTTTACTCGGGCCGCTGACAAGGGATCGTCGCCCGCCCAACGTGCACTCGGCCTGATGTTCCTCCATGGCCGGGGAGTCACCCAGGATCTGACCTATGCCGTGCAGCGTCTCGGCCAAGCCGCCCTGTCCGGCGATCCTCGTTCCCAGCATTGGCTGGGTGTGGTCTATGAAAAGGCCGACGACGCCGAGAGCGCGCGCTGGTACAAGATGGCGGCCGAACAGGGACATGCACCCTCCCAGCTCGCCCTGGGTCGCCTGACGGCGGAAGGTCGCGGAGTACCCCAGGACTATGTTGAGGCCGCCAAGTGGCTGGAGCTCGCGGCGGCAGGTGGAGGCGCAGAGGCCCTCAGCCTGCTCCAGACCCTCCATGAATTCATGAGCCTGACTGAAACCAACGAGGCGAGAACGCGCGCTTCCTCCTTCAAGGCCTCAGCCAAATGACGTTCCCTTCGAATTTCCACAGGTTTCCCGCGTCACAGAAGGTCCACCCGAGCGACTGAAGGACAACTCGTCTCCATGCTGACTGCAGAACCGAAAATCGCCACTCCCACGAGAACCCGTGTTCAGACGGATGGCAAGTTCTTCAGGCTCGGAGACGAGAAGCTCTTCATCAAGG
This sequence comes from uncultured Verrucomicrobiota bacterium, assembly GCA_964554035.1. Classification (GTDB taxonomy): domain Bacteria; phylum Verrucomicrobiota; class Verrucomicrobiia; order Limisphaerales; family CAZKNW01; genus CAZKNW01. The sequence goes on along the minus strand of CAZKNW010000537.1, from coordinate 543 downwards.
GCGTCACCTACGGCCCCTTCGCAAGGAACGAGGAGGGGCACTGCTACCATGACGAGGAGACCACCCTAAAGGACTTTGAAATTGTCCGGGAACTCGGTGCCAACCTGCTCCGCGTCTATGAGGTTCCTCCAAAATGGTTCCTCGACCTCGCTCACGAGCAAAAGCTCCTACTCCTCGTCGACGTCCCCTGGTTCAACGCCAACTGCTTTCTCGACAGCGAAAAGAAGCGAGGAGCCGCCATCGAGGCGGTTGAGAAGGCCGCCAGGGCCTGTGCCAGCCACCCCGCCGTCTTTGCCATCAGTGTCGTCAATGAGATCCCTCCCGACATCGCCCGCTGGAGCGGCAGCCGGGAGATTGAGGGATTCATCGATACCCTGATCGAGACCATCAAGTCGGTGGATCCTGCCTGCCTCTGCACCTTCGCCAATTTTCCGCCCACCGAGTATCTCAACTCCGAACTCGCCGACTTTGTCACCTTCAATGTCTACCTGCACGAGCAACAGCCCTTTGAGAACTACCTTACAAGGCTCCAGGTCAAGGCCG
>CAZKNW010000536.1:0-3198 GCA_964554035.1 uncultured Verrucomicrobiota bacterium | reverse complement strand
CTTCTGTTGCTCATCTCTCCACCTGGCTATGGCAAGACGACTCTCATGGAGTACATCGCCAACCGCCTCGGACTGATCTTCATGAAGGTCAATGGACCGGCGATCGGGCACAGTGTCACCTCCCTGGATCCTTCCGAGGCACCCAACGCCAGCGCCCGAGAGGAGATGGAGAAGCTCAACCTCGCCCTTGAGATGGGCGACAACGTGATGCTCTACCTCGACGACATCCAGCACACCCATCCCGAGCTGCTGCAGAAATTCATTTCCCTCTGTGATGCCCAGCGCAAGATCGAGGGCGTCTACAAGGGGGAGGCCAAGACCTACGACCTGCGCGGCCGCAAGGTCTGTGTCGTCATGGCCGGCAATCCCTATACCGAGTCGGGGGACAAATTCCAGATTCCCGACATGCTGGCCAACCGCGCCGACACCTACAATCTGGGGGACATCATCGGTGATTCACAGTCAGCCTTCGAATACAGCTACCTTGAGAATTCACTGACTTCCAACCCGGTCCTCAACAAACTCAGCAGCCGAAGCCAGAAGGATGTGCATGCGATCATCAAGATCGCAGAGACCGGAAGTCGCGACAATGTGTCCTTCGAGGGGACCTATTCACCCGAGGAGGTCAACGAGATGGTCTCCGTGATGGAGAAGCTCGTTGCCATTCGCGATACCGTCCTCAGCGTGAACCTCCAATACATCGCCTCGGCGGCGCAGGCGGAAGAATACCGCACCGAGCCCCCGTTCAAGCTCCAGGGTTCCTACCGCAACATGAACCGCATGGCCGAGAAGGTTCTGCCCATCATGAACGATTCCGAGATCGAGGAGCTCATCAACGATCACTACAAGAACGAGGCCCAGACCCTGACTTCAGGAGCCGAATCCAACCTCCTCAAGTTCAAGGAACTCCGCAATCGGCTGGAAGGAAAGGATCTCGAGCGATGGGAAGACATCAAGAAGACCTTCAAGAAGAACCTCATCATGGGAGGGGCCGATGACAATGACCCCGTCTCACGCGTCGTCGCCCAGCTGGCCACGTTCTCGGCCGGCCTCGACAACATCCAGTCGTCCATCGCCGCCGCCGCCAAGGCCGCCGCTTCCAGCACGGCCAATGAGGCAGAATCAAGGGCTGCCGTAGAGAAGGCCCTGACCGACCTCGGACTTCTTGGCCCCGCCCTGCAATCCATCGAGGGCGCCATCCAGAAGGCAGCCACGGCTCAACCCGCCAAGAAAGAGAAGGACGACAAACCACTCGCACTGGATTTGAATCCCATCACGAAGGAACTCAGCACCTTCGCCAAGGCACTGGAAGGCATCCAGTCGGCCCTCAGGGAAACCGCACAGTCCGACAAGACCCGTGGCGAATTGCGCGTCGTGGACGAGGCCAACGAAGTCAGCGACTACCAGATCACCAACATCTCACGAAGCACTCTCAAGCGCATCTGGGAGATCATCGCCGTCGAACGCGAACGCGAGGAGAAGAAGAAGCAGGGTGAGGTGGACGATGAGGAAAGCAATTCCTGACCACGGGCTCTGGAATTCGCGAAGCGTCATGGAGTGCGCCACAGCGTGGCGCTCTCGAAAAGCCTCAATCTCTTCCACCACAGAGCTCACAGAGGAACACAGAGTAAATTCCTTTCTTCCTTCCTTCCTCATTCAATCTCGGCGATTGCGATTTCTACTGCGGAAGGAACACGACCCGATAAAACCTGAGATCCAGCTGCCCCGGGTTGGGATCAACAAAGTCCCACGTCGTGCCTGTCAGGCTCTTGGTCTCCACCTCGTCCCACATGATGAAGTCCTGGGTGGCATCCACCCGGTAACTCTGATCCGCCACTCCGGTGATCTGGAATCCAAACATTCCCTGATCGTAGGTAAAGCTTGAGGTTGAAATGCTTGGAGTTCCATTGATCTGTACCAGGCTCACGTTGTTGGCAGCATAGGTCGGATTGAAGAAAAGTCCGCCTGTCGCATCCGTTCCTGAGATGGCGGAGAATGCGCCTGAAACCGTTCCAGCCGTCAGAAAGGTGAAGACATCCGTCGACTGCGGCACGAAGTCATCGATCCTCGCCAGTTGCAGGGCCCCGTTCAAAGAAGCCGTGCCACCGATGCTCAAGAGATCATGATCCGTTCCCTGCCCCGTGCCCCCGACCTCGATCGACAGGCTACCCGAAACGCCCTGGGTGTAGTTCCCTGAAATGGCCAATGTCCCCGCCGATGACCCCGGTTGAATGGTGGCTCCATTGTTGACGACATTGCCGGTGATGTTCCCTGCACCAAGAACAAGACCTCCGTCCAGTTGGCATTCGTTGCTGAGCATGTGAAGCGTCGTCCCTGCAGGGATCCTCAATTCACCCGAATTCTGCGTAAAGGCATCCTCGGCCCGAAACGTTCCAGTCACGATCTCAACGATCCCGTCATTGATGATGGGAACATCGATCGAGGAGATTCCGCTTCCCGCACTCTTGATGATGGTGCCTGAATTGTTGAACTGTGGGCGTGCGCCCCGGTTGTCGTAGCGCATCCTTTCATCCGTCTTCATCTCAAAGACGGCACCCTCCATCAGGTTGAAGACCGACCCACCGTTGACCGCAATGTCGGTCGTCCCTGTCCAGGTGACATGTCCGGAAATATTGAGAGTCGGTCCCTCGATATCCAACTGTCCCGTGTTGATGATATTGACATTCGATTCCTCAGGAAGATGAAGCTGTCCACCTCCAATCAGGTCGGCTCCTCCAAGTTCATAAAGGTCCCGGATCCTGATGTACTGGCCTGAAGGAACATTCAGAACCCCGGAAGAATGAATGAGCTGGGAACACCTGATGCTGCGGACCAGATCCAACTGTCCCCCATCAATGGCAAAGGTCATGTCAGGTATCGAGATTGCCGTTCCATCACCCTGGATGGAGGTGGTATTCGCACTGACCCGGAACGAACCCAATCCGGTGATTCCCGAGCTATCCGCCGGGAGGTCCAGAAAGTGGTGTCCCCGGAAGGCCAGTTCAGCCGATGCCGAGATGTCGAAGGTTCCCGTGCTGTTGCCTCCTTCCCTCAGGATCAGAGTTCCAGTCTGCACCTCGACCGTTCCCAAGTTGTTGAAGATGTAGCGGATCTCACTGACACCCGTGCCTGCCGACTTCCGCACCGTTCCCATGTTGTTGAAAACGTGGGTTCCGTTATTACCGTGAAGAATCAATT
>CAZKNW010000535.1:0-3216 GCA_964554035.1 uncultured Verrucomicrobiota bacterium | reverse complement strand
AGGCCATCTTCCATGATGGTGACGGCCTTGCTTCGCTCCGTGGTGACGCCGCGCAGACTGATGTTCGGGAACAGCCCGTAACCGTCCTCCTCGCGAACGTAGACGCCAGGGACCTGTCTCAAGGCGCGATTCACATCGGACACGTTGTATTTGCGCAGGTCCTCGACATCGATGTAGGCACCGGATCCTGGCAGATTGAGAGCAGCCTCCTCGGATCCGATCACGGTGACTTCGGGTAGAAGAATGGGAGGGGCTTCGGATGTTGCTTCCTGCGCTTTCGCAGAGAGGAGGGTGGACAAGGTGATCCCTGCGATGACGGGGAAGGTGGTCTTGTAACGAGGCATTTTCACTCTGAATCTTGGTCTGAGTTAATTGAGATCTGATCTCAAAAGAGGCGCGAGGTTGATGGTAATGAGACTCAGTTGCAACAAAATTTTATAACTGGGTGATCCAGTGCCATGGAACCGGCTCAATTAAGTCTGGAGTGTGCCATCGATGATGGATAGAACACGGCCCATGTCGTCTCCCCAGAAGAAAGAGCGATGGAATTCGAGGCTGGGAGTGATCCTCGCTGTTGCAGGTAGTGCAGTCGGATTGGGTAACTTCCTCCGTTTTCCGGGACAGGCAGCCCAATTTGGCGGAGGTGCCTTCATGACGGCCTATTTCATTTCCCTGATCCTGATTGGTATTCCGATCTGCTGGGTGGAGTGGACCCTGGGACGGTATGGAGGTCAGAAGGGATTGAATTCCTCTCCCGGCATCCTCGGCTATGTGGCCGGACATCCGGCCGGGCGCTACCTGGGGGTTTTGGGGGTGATCGTCCCCGTCATCATCTACATGTATTACGTCTACATTGAGGCGTGGTGCCTGGGCTATGCCGTCAACTTCACGATCGGGACTTTCCAGGATCTCAACAAGGACGGGTTACCGGTAGGGGAACTGGTCCCGCTTTATGGGGATTTTTTTGATCATTTCGTTGGGGCAACCAAGGATGGAAGCGCGGTGGGATTCAGCATTCAACAGGTGGGCGTCTTTCTCCTGATCGTTTTCCTTCTCAACTTTGTACTTATCTATCGCGGGCTTTCTAAAGGCATTGAGTGGTTCTGTCGCTACGCGATGCCGGCGTTGGTTGTCCTCGCAGTGGTCATTCTTCTGAGGGTGTTGACGCTGGGGACCCCGGACCCGGCCAAGCCGAATCAAAACATCATCAACGGCCTTGGCTACATGTGGAACCCGACCCAGGTGGTCCTGCAGGAGGCGGAGCCGGTCGATGATGGAGCTGTGGCTTGGAAAGACCTTGAGGTTGTTGTTGGTGCTGAGTCCATTGAAGCCAGCAAGGCAAGGGTTTCGGAGTCGGATGGCGGACTCAGGATTGTAGAGAAATCGATGTTCAGTCAGCTGGCGAATCCGCTTCTCTGGTTGGCTGCGGCAGGGCAGATCTTCTTCTCACTGTCGGTGGGCTTTGGTGTCATCATCACCTATGCGAGTTACCTGACGGAAAAGGATGATGTGGTGTTGAGCGGACTCAGTGCCAGCAGCGCCAATGAATTTTGCGAGGTGGCATTGGGAGGGTTGATCAGTATTCCGGCCGCCTATGTCTTCCTCGGTGCGGCGGGGGTCGCGGGCATGGGGACTTTCGGCCTGGGATTCAATGTGCTTCCCCTTGTGTTTTCACAGATGCCTGCCGGCAACCTGTTCGGGGCGATCTTTTTCTTCCTGCTCTTCCTGGCTGCGGTCACCAGCTCCCTTTCCATGCTTCAGCCGGGGATTGCCTTTCTTGAGGAGGTCCTTCCCATCAACCGCAAGCAGTCCGTCGCTTTGCTGGGTCTGGTCACTTCGCTGGGATGCATCTTCATTGTCTACGTCAGTGAAGGGGTCAAGGCCCTGGACACGGTGGACTTCTGGGTTGGCACCTTCTGCCTCTTCGTCCTTGCGACGATCCAGGTGATCCTCTTCGGGTGGGTCCTGGGAGTGGACAAGGGATTCAAGGAAATGGAGAAGGGGGCCGAGCTGAAGCTGCCGGGCTTCATGAAGATCATGATCAAGTATGTTTCGCCCGCATATCTCCTGATCATCTTTGGAATGTTTGTCCTTCAAAATGTTCTCGGGTTTGATTTCTCGACCTTCTCGTTCGGGGCCGATGGCCCCACCTACTATGTGAAGGATCTGATTGGCTGGGAGGGGCATCCCCCGAACCAGGCAGCCCGGATGAGTGTACTGCTGATCGCGGTGGTCATTCTCTTCATCACCATCCTGGTGGCCGGGAGCGGGGATCAACTGAATCGCAAGACCGAACAGGAAAAGAACGTATGACAGCAAGTGGATGGATCATCATGGTGGGATCTGTGGGGTTGGTCACCGCCGTGTTCATTGTCTGCCTCTACAAGGTTCTGACCGGAGGCAACGCGGCCGAGCACATGCACGGGCTCGAGCAGGAACCTCCTGATGCCAAGCAGGAATGAGCGAATGCTACGCCGTCATATTTTCCAGCCGAAGAAAGCCCGGGCTGGAGAAGGAATATGAGGCGATGGCTGAGCGAATGCTGGCGCTGGCGCGGAAGCAGCCGGGCTTCATTGATGTGGAAAGTGTCCGGGGGGCTTCTGGGGACGGGATGACCGTTTCCTATTGGGAGTCGCTCGAGGCGATCCAGGCGTGGCGTGAGCACCCTGATCATGCCCATGCCCAGGAGGAAGGCAGGGGCGTTTCTACTCCAGCTTCTCCCTCAAGATCGCCAAGGTCATCCGTCAGGGCTCCTTCTCGGCCCAGGGGTAGTCTCGCTCGACGTAACATCCCTGATCCGGGTTCAATTGAAGGCTTGCCCAAAAGCCATTGGACGGGGGATGTTCTGCAGATGATTCCCCGTCGAACCTTTCTCCAAAGGTCTGCCTTCTCACTGGCTGCCTTTCCCTTTGTTTCCAGGTCCCTTGCGGATCAACCCAGGATCGAGTTGCTGGGTACACAGGTCATCAGCAGGAATGCCGAAAAGTATCATGGTTGGCCGACCCTGGCGCGACGTTCCGATGGAGAGCTCATGGTGGTCTGTTCCGGTGGGAGGGAGGAGCATGTCTGCCCCTTTGGACGGGTGGAACTCATTCGATCCAGGGATGAAGGCAGGACATGGACGTGGCCTCGGACCCTGCTGGATGGGCCTATCGATGATCGGGATGCCGGACTGTTGGAAACCTCCAGGGGGACCTTGCTGGCGACCACTTTCAC
>CAZKNW010000534.1:0-3222 GCA_964554035.1 uncultured Verrucomicrobiota bacterium | reverse complement strand
CTTTGGTCAGAGTGGGTGACAATATTCATGAAGCGAAAGAAGTGCTATTGGCTAATGGATTTAAGATAATTTATGGTCCTGAATTTATGACGGAAGCAAAGACAGATTTGATAATGATTATTGATTACGGATTAACAACAACTGACCTGGATGGCTTGAAATATTCTGTTGGGCTTGATGATGGAAGTGAACCGATAACAGGAGCGGTGGAAGCAACTCCGAAAGGTGTAATTACGCGTATAGAATAGTTTGTAGAGAGACGGTTATTACCTGACAGTTGGCTTCTGAAAAAAGGGTTTTTAGACAGCAGTAGTTACTTCGACTGTCAGGTGAATACCGTCTCAACACATTCAGGGTTCCTGGACCCAGGGTTGAAACCCTCTGCTTTGTGCAGGCGGGCTTACAACCCGGGGGATTGAGTGGTCTGAAGGGAAGAGCAGCGCACTCCTTCACCGCCCCCGTTCATCGGGAGGCCAAATGAACTTGTGCATCTGGAGCTGAAAGCGCACCGGTAGGGCGTCCTCGATGATGCGATCCACCAGTCGATCCCGTGAGATGGGGGTATGGGTTTCCGGGAAGGGCTTCAGGCAGGGATCCTTCTGGAAGTGCGTCAGGGGAGAGACCCATGAGAAGAGGACCTCGCACATCTCGGTGGGGATCTTTTCCCGGACCAGGTCGCGGCTCCATTCGTAGTCCTCATGGCTGCCGATGACGAATTTCACCTCGTCGTTCCAGGTAAGGTGATCGAGGTTGGACCAGAGCATGCGGTCGGATTCCCCGCTGGAGGGACACTTGAGGTCCATGATCCTGCAGGCCTTGTCGCTGACCTTTGAAATGTCGTGGGCGCCACTGGTCTCGATGAGGACTTCGAAGTCTTCCTCGATCAGTCGATCCACCAGGGCGGGGGTGTTGTGCTGGAGAAGGGGTTCGCCCCCGGTGAGTTCCACCACGGGTTTCTGAATCTCGGGATACCTCCGCGCGAACTCATCCACCTTGGCCAAGATCTGGTCCAGGGACATGCGTTCACCTTCCTTGAAGGCATAGACGGTGTCGCAGTAGGAGCATCGAAGGTTGCAGCCTGTCAGGCGTATGAAGATGCAGGGCATCCCGGAGTAGGTGCTTTCCCCCTGCAGGCTGAGGTAGATCTCGTTGACGGTGAGTTCGTCGTTCATCGGCTGGAAGTCATTTCAGGGCCACGCAGGCAACATCGCCCCGGGCGTTTCTTACGAACACATGGCCGCCGGAAAGGGTGGGTGGCGTCCAGCAGCGACCGCCAAGGACCTGTCTCCTGTTCAGGATTCTGGCTTCCTTGGGATCGGCCTTCATGGTCACCAGTTCACCCCTTTCGGAAAAGAGGAGAAGGGTTCCATCCATGGTTCCAATGAGGGAACCGCAGCCCAGTCCACTGCGTGCAGAAAGCCGCCAGGATTCCTTGCCGGTTGCCAGTGCCATGCACACGAACGAGGACTTGGGGCCGCGATGGGCAGTGCCGTCGAATCCATAGAGGTGACCATCGATGAGCACGGACTGGTTCATGTGGTTGCTCATGACCTCATTCTCATAGCGCTTCACGAGCCTTCCATCCTTGAGCTCGAAAAGGCCGCAACCTCGGGCGTAGCCGGTGGAGACAAAGAGCAGGTTGTCCTTTTGGATGGGCGTTGTGGCGTTGGTGTCGAAGGAGGTCTCCCACGAGGTGGTCGCGATCGTGCCTCCCGTGTTGCCATCCAGGACAACCAGTCCACTGGTCTTGAGCACCGCCACCATCCTGCGGTCATTGCCTTCAAAGACGACGGGCGATCCGTAGGCGGGGGGGAACTTTCCACTCTTCCATTCAACCTCTCCGTCGTCCGCGCGCAGGGCGTAGGTCCTTCCTGCCTCGATGAGGACCGTGTCGCTGTCGAGAAACACGGGCGAACAGGCAAAGCCCCATTCCGGGATGTCGATCCCGGCCAGTCCTGCCATGTCCTTCTTCCAGATCAGCGTTCCCTTTGCCGCGTCGATGCAGAGCAGGTGCCCATGCTTGCTGTAGGCGTAGGCACGTCCGTCCCGTATGGTGACCGATGCCCCGGGCCCGCCCTCATAGAAGCGGTCGATCAACGGAGCAGGGTAGCTGTGTGTCCAAAGCACGGCACCCGTCCCGGCATCGAGGCAGAAGACGCTTTCCTCTCCATTGGAGCCGCTGCGGCCGTTGTGTCCCATGGTGAAGGCACGGGGCTGCTCGCGTTCGACGGCCCTTCCTTGCTTGATCTCGCGCACGGGGAAGGTGGCCACCGTGACGGAGGAAAAGCCGACGCCCACCTTGCCCTTCCAGAGGACCCTTGCCTTGGAGAGATCCGTGGGAATGGACTCGCTGGAAATGGAATTGTGGTTCGGCCCCATCCAGTTGGGCCAATCCCCTGCTGAGAGATTCGCTGTGCCTAAAACAAGGAGCAGAATGAGAATGGAAGGAAAACGCATGACTCTTATTCGGTGACCTCGGGTTGGGTGCCGTTGGCAAGATGAGCGAGGTGGATCCTGGAGGTTCGAGTTCTTTCGGTTAGCCGGATCTCGTTCATGAGTGCCTCCAGGCGGTCACGATCCTCGCCTTCTTCCGAGTTGGGCACATTTCCATCGACCTCGCGCATGGAGCGCAGGATGTCGGAAAGGAAGATGGATTCCAGAGGCTTGGAGGGGGTGTATCCGACTTCCTCCTCATGGTTCACCTCCGACAAGAGTCCGCCGCCCTTCAATTCGGTGACGATCTTGCTGGCGAGTCGGCTGGCGATGTCCAGGTGCCTGGCGATGATCGATGCGGTGGGTGCCGGTTCGCCCTTGATGAACTTCTGCCCGATGAAGGCCATGATGCGGACGGCGAGGAACTCCATGCCCAACTGGTTCACGTTGTCAGCCGCGACATTCTGGAGATAGATCTTCCGGTTCTGGAACGAGTAGGCGACCTGACTGCCAAAGAGGAGGATCAGCCAGGAAAAGTAGAGCGCCAGCAGGAAGACCGGGACCATCGCGATGCTTCCATAAATCTTGGAGTAGGTGGCCACCCTTGAGACATAGACGACGCTGAGGATGTTGTTCACCTGCCAGAGGAACCCGGCCACGCCACCCCCGACGAATGCGGCCTTCCAGCCGACCCGGGTATTGGGAACGACCTTGTAAAGGATGGAGAGTCCGGTGGCGATGATGGCGAGAGGGACCAGCTTGAAGAACCATTCGCCAAGGATCGGAAGT
>CAZKNW010000533.1:0-3226 GCA_964554035.1 uncultured Verrucomicrobiota bacterium | reverse complement strand
TTCGTAGTTGCCGCGCCTCAGTGCATCGCCCACGGCGATGGTCGAGTCGACTTCCCTGACAACCAGCTCTCCACCGGAGCTGCGTTTCATTTCTCCCAACGCAGGGCGGGTCATCCACTCACGATGCCGCATGGCTGGCAGGACCGCCTCCCAGGCGAGTCCAATGAGCAGGGCGATTCCAGCGGCGAGCGCCAGGGCCTGGGTGATCTTCCTTCGGTTGAAGATTGAGGCGGCTTGTTCTTCGGGCAGGGTTGGGATCTCCATGCCACCGACGACCCCATGTTCCCACGCCAACGCTGCGTGCATGCGGCAGTGCTCGAGATACAGTGCGCGGGCTTGTGTGTCCTTTTGGATCCATTCAGCCAGCTGTTGGCGCTGCTCGGTCGTGAGCTGATCATCGAGGAATGCCGAAAGCAGTTCCTGGAACTGCGGATCCATGTCCTTCTGGTAGCTCATGGGCGCTGTTCCTTCATCCGGAATTTTACACAATCGATCAGGCTGCAGCGGGCCCGGAAAAGCGTCTGCTTGATGGCACTGGCGGCCAGTCCCAACTGGTCGGCCACGGCCTTGATGGAGGCGCCCTCTGAGTAGCGGCGACGGACGATGTCCCTCTGTCGGTCGGGTAGTTTCTGGAGGCAGGTCCGGAGGGCGGCCTGCTGCTGTTCCAGCACCTCGGTGTCCTCAACGACTTCCTCGGAAAGCTGGGTCAGGAACTCTTCATCGGCGATGAACAGGGCCTGCTTGTTGAGTTTCCTGCGATGTTCCATCACCTGGTAGTAGGCCACCTTGAGCATCCATGCCCCGAAATTGGTGCCCAGCTTGAACTGGTCCGCCTTGCGCCAGAGGACGATGTTGGTCTCCTGCATCACGTCCATGGCCTGCTGCCGGTCGCCGACCATCGAAAGCACATAGGCGAACAACCGGCTCTGGTGGCTGGTGAGCAGGGCGATGAATTCAGCGGTGGTTTCAGATCGGCTCATGACGTGGATCCAAGGTCCAACTGAAGGAAACCGGATCCACAGACAAAAGGTAACGGAAAAAGATTCTCCTCCACAGATGGCGCAGAGGACGCAGATGGACCGGAAGATCGAAGAGTCCCCGGGGGCTGATGCTGCCGCACCTTCTCGCGAAGGCGCCTGCTTGGCTGCGTTTGCCGATTCGTGGCCATCTTCTATCCCACGTTCCAGCTCTTCGCATTTTCCTGCTTTCCTTCCTTCCTAATTCCGAATCGTGGCTTCCAATGCTCGCTTCAGCTTGGCGGGTGACGTGCGGTGCACACGAACCTGCTCGCAGCCGTTGAATGCCATGAACCGTTTCAGTTCCTTGTTCAGTGCCTGAAGGAAGGCATCGGTTTTCTTCAACCACGGTTCCAGCGCGAGGTGATGGATGTTCAGGAGGGCTTCCTTGCGATCGACCTTGCAGTCCATGCGGGCAACCAGCTTACCGTCCCAGAGGATGGGTAGCGTGAAGTAGCCATACATGCGCTTGGCTTCAGGGACATAGCATTCGATCTGGTAGTCGAAGTCGAACAGCGTCTGCAGGCGTTTTCGCTGGATCACGAGGTTGTCGAAGGGCGACAGGATTTTCAGGCGGCTTCGCGGCAGGGGCTTGCTGAGCAGTTCCAATGAATCCGGCAGAGCATGGTAGTCCTCGTCACCGACCTGCAATCGCACCAGTTCTCCCGAGGTTTCCATCTCCTTCATGGTTTGAGTGATCAGGCCCTTCATTCCCTTTCGGAGATAGGCGATCTCTGCTGCTTGTCCCAGGCCGTGGGCCTGCAGGTAACGATGGATCAGGTGATGGGCATGTTCTTCAGGAGCGGGAACGGTGGTATCGGTGCCCTTGGGCACAACGCGTTCGGTGAGATCATAGACCTTCTGGAAATTGACCCGCCGCCTTGACATCAGATCACCCTGCATGAGCAGGTTCTCAAGGGCGGCCTTGGCGGGCTTGGCCTTCCAATCGCCCTTCCTGTCGCCTTCAAAGTCCCGGGCCATGAGCGGGCCTTCCTCAGTGATCCGCCGGAGGACTTCCTTCTCCATCCGTTTGTCGCGCTCAAACCAATGCTCCTGTTCGCCAGTCGCAAAGGCCCGTTTCCGCGGCAGGGAAAAGCGATAGTCGCGCATCGGTAGATAGGCCGCCGCATGGGACCAGTATTCAAAGACCTTTCCATCCTCCACCAGGTGATCCAGTTGGGACGCCTGATAGCGTGGATTGCGGTTCCACAAGGTGTGGTGATGCGCCCTTTGAATGACGGAGATGGTATCGATCTGGATGTAGCCCAGATGCTCCACGGCGGACAGGGTGGCATTTATCGCCAGCCCGGTAGTGCTCGATGGTAGTGCCCTTTGCGAGAGAAGCGTCAGCTTCCGGGCTTCAATTTTGGAGAGGGACTCGGGCAATGGATTGAAGGGCTCAACGGACGTTGATAAACACGGGCTCCTCCCGTGAATAGGTTGCCTTCCCCTTGCCGGGGAATGGGCGGTTTCAATATTCCTGCCAATGATATTCCTGTCTTCCTGAGTTCCTAATGAATTCTCTCCGGTGCGCAACGTTCTCCATCCCGGTAGCTCTTGAGCAGATTGCGCATGCTCACCACTCTTTGTGGATGTTCGTCGTAGAGGTTCTTGGATTGTCTCGGATCATCCTTGAGGTTGAAGAGGAGCCCTTTGTGACCCTTGCCGTAGGCCTCGAGCCCGAAGTGCTCTAGATAGCTCTTGGATTCCTTCTTCGCGGATCCGGTGTTGGCGTCAATGAGGACCCAGTCGCCCTGACGCAGGGCAAACTGGTTTGGGCTGGTATTTTGAACCGTGGCGGTTCGCAGGGGGCGGCTGTAGTTCTCTCCCTTGAGCACCGGAAGGAGATTGTAGCTGTCGATGGCTTCGTCTTTGCCAAGAGGGTAGTCGATGACGTTCGCGAAGGTGGCGGCGAGATCGACCTGGCTGACGACTTCATCAGAGACGGCGCCCGCCTTTACCTGACCAGGCCAGCGCACGATGAAGGGAACGCGATGGCCTCCTTCGTAGATGTCGCGCTTGACGCCGCGGAACGGCCCCGAACTCCATTGATCGAACTCTTCCAGACGTTCAAAGGCGGCGGTTTCCGGTCCGTTGTCGGCTGAGAAGACGACGAGGGTGTTGTCGGCAAAGCCGTGTTTCTCGAGGGCATTCAGCACCTTGCCGACCATGGCATCGGTCTCGATGACAAAGTCGCCGTAGTAGCCGGC
>CAZKNW010000532.1:0-3243 GCA_964554035.1 uncultured Verrucomicrobiota bacterium | reverse complement strand
TAGGCCAGAGAGGCTGCGGTTGGTTCGTTGATGATGCGAAGAACCTCCAGACCGGCGATTTTGCCGGCATCCTTGGTGGCTTGGCGCTGGGAGTCGTTGAAGTAGGCAGGAACGGTGATCACGGCCTGTGTGATGGTCTCGCCCAGACGTGTCTCGGCGTCGGACTTCAGCTTGCTGAGAATCATTGCTGAAATCTCCTGGGGCGAATACACCTTGGGTTCACCTCCGACCTCCACCTCAACGGCTGCATCGCCATTGGCGGCACGCACCACCTTGTAGGGAACACGCTTCTGCTCTTCGGACACCTCATCAAACTTGCGTCCCATGAAGCGCTTCACCGAATAGACGGTGTTCTTCGCATTCGTCACAGCCTGACGCTTGGCGGCATCACCAACCAAACGCTCTCCACCCTTGGTGAAAGCCACGACAGACGGGGTTGTCCTCCGCCCTTCAGAGTTTTCGAGGACCACTGGATCTCCGCCTTCCATCACGGACATGCAGGAGTTGGTCGTTCCCAAGTCGATGCCTAATACTTTTCCCATAACTTAAATTCCAATTTGAATGTTAATGCCATTCGGCAAGCAACGACCGAGCCAGATTTCAAAAAATGCACTTAACTTTCTCTCCATGAGGTTCTTATGACTTTTTCACCAAAATATCGCGACTCTCTAAACTGTGCCAAAGTGCCATCATGGCACAGTTCAGGTTACCAGTTCGCCCAGGGAATGGCACACCTGCACACGGATGTCCCAACCTGATTATCTGATGCCGGATCGGCTTGTTTGAAACTAAATCCATGAGTGTAGACGTCTACAAGGGGCTGCGAGCTTGACCCCACAACATTCCGACACCAATTTCACGACGTGACCAAAGCCCTTCTTTTGATGGCCCTCCTGTTGGCCTCAATCTTTTCCCCCCTCCAAGCTGCCGAAACAGAGCGTTCTGTCGTGCAAATCCGGACTTTCAGCCAGGAACCCAACTGGAAACAGCCATGGCGATTCAGTTCCGTCCGCCAAAGCAGCGGCTCCGGATTCGTCATCGATGGAAAAAAGATCATGACCAACGCCCACGTGGTCAGCTGGGCAAGGGAGATCCTTGTCAGCCGGTATCTCGATCCCAAACCCTACCGGGCCCGAGTGGTCCATGTCGCCCACGAGTGCGACCTCGCCATCCTCGAAATCGAGGACGAGGAAACGTTTTTTGAAGGCATCGAGCCTCTTGAGATCGGCGATCTTCCCTATGTCCGATCAACGGTGATCACCTACGGATATCCAGCAGGAGGAGAGCAGATTTCCTACACCAAGGGAGTCGTATCCCGCATCGAGCTCCAGACCTACGTCCACGTGCGCAACCGGGCCTTTCTCTCCGTCCAGACCGATGCCGCGATCAACCCCGGCAACAGTGGAGGGCCCGTAATCCAGGATGGCAAGGTCGTGGGAGTCGCCTTTCAGGGCACCCCCGGACTTGAAAACACGGGGTTCTTCATCCCACCTCCTGTCATCCGGCATTTCCTGGAGGACATCGGAGATGGAACCTACGACGGGTTTCCCCGTGCCGGAATCTCCGTTCAGCCTCTCCAGAATGAGGCCTATCGCCAGATGCTGAAACTTCCGGACAATGGGCTCGGTGCCCGCATCGACAGCATCATGCCCATTGAGAAGACACAGGAGATGCTCCAGGACGACGATGTCATCCTGAAAGTCAATGGCTACGAGGTGCGCAGTGATGCGACCATCATCTACAAGGGAAACCGTCTTTCCCTTTCCGCCGCGTTCCAGGAACCCCAAAACGGGGAATCGGTGGAACTTCTCATCTGGCGCGACGGCAAGGAGAAGAAGCTGAAGCTCCCCATCTTCGTCGACAATTCAGACCGCCACGAAGGCAGCCAGCATGACATTCCTCCCCGCTATTTCATCTATGCGGGACTCGTCTTCACCCCATTGAGCCGGGACTACCTTTCATCAGCAGGCTCCGGCGCATCCGGTCGCGATCTCGTCTATGAGCTTTCGTGGCGCAAGCGCGAGAAGCCGGACACGGTCCGCCCCGAACCCATCGTTCTCTCCGATGTCATGGCCCATGAGGTGAATGCCGACCTCGGAACGCGCGGAGGAGAGATCATCACCAAGATCAACGGCGTGAAGATCGAGCGCCTGGAGGATGTCATCCGCGCCTTTGAGAAGTCGGAGAACAACCAGCACATCATCGAGTTCGGTGGCCCGGGCAACTTCGAGTGCATCGACCACAAGCTCGCCGACAAGTCCAACCAGGACATTCTCGACAACTACGGCATCCGCCATGACCGCCGCCTCTGAGCCCATTAATTCAGCACAAATGAAAATCTTTTCCCGCATCCTGCTCCCTGCCCTGCTGGTCCAGCTGATGGTTCCGGCCTTCACGTCGAAGGCAGCGACGGACACCGACTGGGAACGCTCCGTCGTGTCCGTTGAAGTAACCCGCAAGACCTATGACTACATCCAGCCCTGGGTCCGGGACACCAGCACCACCGTCAAGGCCGGCACCTATCTGGGTGACAACCTCTTCCTGACCACGGCCAACAACCTGAACGATGTGGCCCTCATCAGGCTCCAGAAGAATGGCCGGGGACGTTGGCACCATGGCGAGCTCAAGTGGATCGACTATCATGCCAATCTGGCGCTGGTTTCCGCGAAAGCGGAGGACTTTCTTGAGGGGCTCAAGGCCACGCCCATCGTGGGTGAATTTGACGAAAAGGCGAAACTGCATTCCGTCAACTGGAGGAGCGGCCGCACAGAGAAGCGAGAGGCGACCTTCGACAACTGGACGGTCGAGACAGGCCAGATCAGCTACATCGCCACTCTTTACCTCCAGGTAAACAGTGATGCGTCCTCCCTGGTCGAGGCCTCACCCATGTTCTCTGAGAAGGGACTGGTCGGACTCGGTGTGACCAAGTCAGGGGAAACGGCAACCCTGATTCCCGGCTTCTTTCTCAAAAGGTCCATCGAAGCCTGGAAGAAGGGCAACTATCCGGGGCTCGGTTTCTTCGACTTCACATGGACCCCCGCACGCAACCCGAGCATCCTGGACTTCCTGAAACTGGAGGGAGAATCTCGTGGCGTGCTGGTGATAAAGGTACCTAAAATTCCTGGAGTGGAATCCCCGATCAAGGTGCGTGACCTGATCCTCGAATTCGATGGCAAGGCCATCGACAATGAGGGCGACTACGTGGATCCGAAATTTGGACATATTTCCTTGGAGAACCTCTCC
>CAZKNW010000531.1:0-3245 GCA_964554035.1 uncultured Verrucomicrobiota bacterium | reverse complement strand
GAACAACCCTTCCACCAGCGCTTTACCCGGATGAGCCTTTCGCCTAATTTCCTCCCATGAACCCCACCTCCCTCCGGTTTCAACACGAGGATCCATGGCGGATCTTCCGTATCATGGCGGAATTTGTTGATTCTTTCGACACGCTCTCCCAGCTCGGCCCGGCCATCACCGTCTTCGGATCGGCGCGGACCAAGCCAAAGGATCCCTACTACCTGGCTTCTGTGGAACTGGCCAAGCGCCTGGCGAAGGAGAACTTCGCCGTCATCACGGGCGGTGGTCCCGGAATCATGGAGGCCGCCAACAAGGGAGCGAAACAGGGCAAGGGCAAGTCCGTCGGGCTGAACATCGAGCTGCCCCACGAACAGACGGGAAACAAATACTCCAACATCCCCATCGACTTCCGCTACTTCTTCGCAAGAAAGGTCAGCTTTGTGAAATACAGCATGGGCTTCGTCTACATGCCCGGCGGATTCGGCACCCTCGATGAGTTCTTCGAGGTCGTCACGCTCGTCCAGACACGCAAGATCACCCACTTTCCCCTCATCCTGTTTGGCAAGGAATACTGGACCGGACTGATCTCATGGATGAAGAAGACCCTCGATCAGGGCGGATTCATCAGCAAGGGAGACCTCGATCTTTTCACACTCACCGACAGTGTGGATGAGGCAATCGAACAGATCCTGAGCTATCGCCGTCGCGTTGGACCACCCGAGACCGTGCCACCCGCCTTCTCCTGATCCGGAGGGACAAGCTCCCCCGCGTCCCACTTCAACCCTCTTGATCAAAACCCCATTCTTGCAGACCCCGCGTCCGGGTCGATAGTCTCGCGTGCCCGAGACCAGCCGGTTTCGCAGGAAGTCACCATGAGTATCCGAGTCCGATTTGCCCCAAGTCCCACCGGTTACCTCCATATCGGAGGTGCCCGTACCGCCCTGTTCAACTGGATCTACGCCCGAAAAACAGGCGGGACCTTCGTGCTGCGCATCGAAGACACCGATGAGGCCCGCAACACCAAGGAAGCCATGGAGGCGATCATCGAGGGCATGCGCTGGCTCGGACTCGACTGGGATGAAGGTCCCACCAACGCCGAGGACCTCAGCATGAGCAAGGGTGATCGCGGTCCCTACTTCCAGAGCAAGCGGAGCGAGATCTACCAGCGCTACGTCCAGAAGTTGAAGGACGCCGACATGGCCTATGATCACGAGGGTGCCGTGAAGTTCCGCATGCAGCGCGAACCCATCACCATTCCGGACCTCGTCTGCGGCGACGTCGAGCGCAAGCTGACCGACCGCGAGGAGGTCGATCCCGATTTCGTCATCGTCCGCTCCGATGGGAAACCCGTCTTCCATCTCGTCAACGTGATCGATGACCTTGAGATGGGGATCACCCATGTCATCCGCGGCGAGGACCACCTATCCAACACCGCCAAGCACATCGCCCTCTTCAAGGCACTCGGTGTGGAGCCACCCAGGTTCGCCCACATCCCTCTCATCCTGAACCACAACGGTTCCAAGATGAGCAAGCGCGATGAAGGTGCCTCCCTGACCTACTACCAGGAGAACGGCTTCTCACCCGAGGCCGTGGTCAATTACCTCCTGACCCTGGGTTGGACCCCTCCAGACAACCAGGAGGTCATCCGTAACGATGAGGTCATCCGGATCTTCGACCTGCCCCAGATCCACCGCGCCAACGCGAAGTTTGATGGCGACAAGCTCAAGTGGTTCAACTTCGAATACATCAAGGAAATGTCGAATGACCATTTCCGCGAGCTCGCCAAGCCGGTCTTTTCCAGCATCGGAATCGACCTTTCCACCTTTGAGGACAGCTACGTGGATGCTGCCTTCACCACCTGCCGCGAGAAGATCAAGACCTTCACCGAGCTGCCCACCTTTTCCACCTTTTACTTCCAGGAGCAGATCACCCCTGAGGCCGACCTCGCCGAGAAGTTCCTGAACGCCGAGGCCGTTCCCATCCTGGAAGCACTGAAGAATGCCTTCAACTCGCTGGAATCGTTTGATTGCGATGCCATCGAGGGCGCCATCCGGTCCCAGTCGGAAGCGCTGGAACTCAAGATGGGCAAGGTGGTTCAGCCATTGCGCATTGCACTGACCGGAAGCAAGGTAGGCCCCAGCCTCTGGCACCTTATCGAGGTGCTCGGCCTTGAGAAGACCAACGCCCGAATCGACGCCGCAATCCAAACCATCCAAGGATAACCCAACATGGACCAATTACTCAGAATCCTCCAGGAGAACGCCAAGACCTCCCATGATGAGATCGCCAAGATGCTTGGGATCGGACTCGATGAGGTGGAGACCAAGATCAAGAAGCTTGAGGAAGACGGTGTGCTGGTCGGCTACACCTGCATCCTGAACGACGAAAAGCTCAGCCACGACCTGGTACGCGCGGTGATTGAGGTCAAGCTCACGCCCGAACGCGAAGGGGGCTTTGATCGCCTCGCCCGGCGCATCGCCAAGCACGACGAGGTCAAGACATGCTACCTCATGTCCGGCGGCTACGACCTGCTCGTCATCGTGGAAGGATCCGATCTCAAGTCCGTGGCCTCCTTCGTCTCCGAGAAGCTCGCCACCATCAACGGCGTCGTCTCCACCGGCACCCACTTCATGCTCAAGACCTACAAGAGCCAGGGCGTCATGGTTCAGGAGGAACCCAAGGAAGAACGACTGCCGGTGACGCCGTAGGCAACATCGAGGACGAACATTCCTCACACGGAGGCACGAAGATCACGGGGTAGCATCCCATATGAATGGGATCATTTACTCTCCCAACGGATGAAGTGATCGATTTGGCAATCGACTCTACGGATTCCTCCACGTCTTGGCAGACGCGGCTACGAGGTAGGGCCCGTCGCTCCGCGCGGGCCTTGGATGCGGACAGACGAAAAGAAGGTTGAATGGCGTAGGAAAGCCAAGCTCGGGCGCTCACGGAGTGATCGCCCTACCTTCAATCTGTGGTATATCCGCCCTCCACGTCTTCGCAGACGCGGCTACTCCTTCGCCTCGATCCAGACGAGGGGATCGCTGAGCCAGGTGCCCTTGCATTCGGGACACTTGGAGGGGCGATGGTAGGTCGTCTCCGAGAACTCGAACTGGCATTTGCGACAC
Organism: uncultured Verrucomicrobiota bacterium; assembly: GCA_964554035.1. Lineage (GTDB taxonomy): Bacteria > Verrucomicrobiota > Verrucomicrobiia > Limisphaerales > CAZKNW01 > CAZKNW01. The sequence goes on along the minus strand of CAZKNW010000531.1, from coordinate 123 downwards.
GTGGCCGGTTTCACGCGGATGTGTTCATCCGTCCGCTTGAGTGACTTGGCGAGATGTTCGAGGTCCTCCGCAATCTCCTTGGGCGTCCTTCGCACGGCGCGTGCGATCTCCTTCACCGCGGTG
>CAZKNW010000530.1:0-3247 GCA_964554035.1 uncultured Verrucomicrobiota bacterium | reverse complement strand
GCCATTGCGGGCCATTCGAATGGCAGGCCGAATCAGTCGTTTCATGGGCAAGGTTCCAAACCGTTCGTGAATCACCGACATTCCCTTCACTGTTCCAGGAACTCCCACACTGAGGGGACTGTATCGGGCACGCCTGGTGTCGACGTTGCCCTTCGCATCGAGATACATGTCGCGGGTCGCAGCAGCCGGTGCCATTTCACGAAAATCAAAAGCAAAGTTCTCTCGTCCTGCCGCCGAATGATAGAGCAGGAATCCACCTCCACCGATGTTACCGGCCTTCGGCAATGTCACTGCCAGCGCATAGGCCACCGCTATGGCCGCATCAACAGCATTGCCACCATCCTTCAGAACCTGGAGCCCTACCTCACTGGCCCGGGCCTCCTGACTTGAGACAATGCCATTTGCTCCAATGACGGGATGAAAGCGGCTTCGGTAGTCGATGATTGGAGCAGGCGCAGCCAGTGACGACTGCACCAGAAATGTCAGGGGCAGGAGGATGGAAAGAACGGTTTTCATCAGGAGAGTGTTTCTGACTCTGAACGCAGACCTTGTATGATGGCCGGGTCTCAGGAATCGTTGACCTCATGTTGACACCGTTTCATCTCGCAATCCAAGTCCGGGACATTGCCGAAGCACGTGAATTCTATGGATCGAAGCTGGGGCTTCCCGAGGGGCGCAGCGCTGAGACATGGATCGATTTCAACATGTTCGGACATCAGGTGGTCACCCATCTCAACCCTAATCTCGGGCCTGAAGGAAAGATCATCAATCATTGCAATCCGGTGGACAGCAAGGCCGTGCCGGTTCCTCATTTCGGAGTGGTCCTGACCATCAGTGATTGGGAGCAACTGGCCGAACGCGCCAAGTCCTTTGTGGATGACTTCATCATCGAACCCTACGTCCGCTTCAAGGGAGAACCCGGTGAGCAATGCACCATGTTCTTCGAGGATCCCTCAGGCAATGCCCTGGAATTCAAGGCGTTCGCCGACATCGAAGGCCAACTCTTCGCCAAGTAGCCGCCCTTGGAAAAAGTTGGCTGGCTTCAACTGGTTTTCTTCACCATGAAGAACATGAAGGGAATGAAGAGCCCGCTGTTGTTCGCTTCATGATCTTCATGCCCCTTATGGTGAACCAACCAGCTACTTCCCCCGGTTCTCCGCCGCCTTTCGGATGGCCTTCTTGGCCTCCAGCAAACGTTCGGGCCAGACGAACGTAGGCGCCTTCGAAGGATCGTATCCCTCCATGTGTCCATGAAGCCGGGTCGTAGGCTTGGAATACTTGAGCTTCGTATCACCAAAGACTTCGCGACACACGGCCGCCAACCCGGAATCATATTCAATCAGCTCCGCGCGCGTATTGACGTGGTTGTGGTCGTGGTCGTTCTCGCGGTTGTCGTCAAACCAGCTCTGCACCCCCTCCGCGAAATACTCATGGTGATTCACCGAGGCATACTTGCCCTTCCAGAGCCCCTTCTTCATCGCGGACTCATAGGCTGCCTTGACTCGATCATCAAAGGTTGGATCCACATTCACCATGCCGCGCAGGTGGATGTTGTGGGCAAATTCGTGGATGAAGATGTTCTCCGCGGCATAGGGATCCCCAGGATAGGCCAACAGGTTTTCCTCGCCACAGGAACAGTAGGGATCGGTCCGGCTTCCCCCCATTCCTCGAGCCCGGGCATCGCGATAGTCGCGAGGTGAGATCCCGGGAAAGCCCGGAACTGGGCGCTTGGCCATCCACGCCCATTCCGGCTGATCAGTGGTGAACTCATTCCAGGCAATGATGCTCATCCGTGCCCCGCTCCTGATCATGGCTTCCCTCACATCGGGCCTCTTCGCCAGCATCATGTCCGCAAGATAGACCGCCTCCTTGAGGGCATAGGGATTCACCTTGTCCGATGCCACAATGGGAAATCCATGGGCATAGGCGCGCTGCGTGTAGAACGCCGGGATGCCCTCCTTGTCCGGTGGATCGAAGCGAAAGGCCTGGATCGGCACCTCACTGGTTACGATGAATTCCTTGCGATCCTTCTTTCCAACCACCGCAAAGGAATGCCCCAAGGTCGTGTTGATGCTCTTGTCCTTTCCCGGTGCAATGACTCCATTCGAGACCCGTTCCGTGTCCGACTTCAACCAGAACACCTCCACCGGTTGCTGGCTTCCATTCAGGATGCGGAGCCGGGCATCTTCAGCCGAGTGAACCTCGGCTTCGGTGAATGCCAACAGGGATACGGAAAGGATCAACAGGAGATGCGTCTTCATTGTTTGGGAGGTGTCGTACAAGTCTTGCCTCGGTGTGAGCTTTTGCAAGCTCGCCTCCGTCCGGTCTCGGTCTCGTCCATTACTTCTTCTCCCGCTTGGGAAAAGGCCTGAGGCCAAGCAGCATCTCGGATTTTTCCGTCAATGGCCTGTCGAGAAGACCAGCTGCAGTATGCTCGGCCAGGTTGCGAACCACATGGGAGTAGACTTCCTGTCGGCCCTGGCTCGTGTCGATCTCCACACACAGCCCCTTGTCACGGAAGAAGTCGACGGTAGGCAGGGTCTCCGCCTTGAAGGTTTCATAACGCAGCTTGATACTCTCGACATTGTCGTCCTTTCGCCCGGTGAAATTCGCCCGACCGAGGATCCGTTTCTCAAGCACATCGAAGGGGCAGTCAAAAAAGAGCATCTTCGGAAGTTCCGCATCCCTGCCGTAGATCTCATACCAGCCCTCCATGTTTCCCATGCAGCGTGGAAAGCCATCCAGCAGGAAATTGGTCCGCCCGGTACTCCTCATGGTCCTGTCCATGGCGTCCTTCAACATGTCCACCATGATGTCATCAGGTGCCAGTTTTCCTTCCGCCAATCTTGCCTTAATGATCTCCGCCCTCGCACCGCCCCTTTCACATTCCTCCCGCAAAAGCACACCCGTTGACAGGTGGTTCCACCCGAGCTGGATCTCCGCCAGCTCACACATGGTGCCCTTCCCACTTCCGGGACCACCCAGGACAAAGACCACATTTGGCTTCGGGAGAGGCTCCCTGGGATCAAAGTGATGAAGGACCACCTGGGGAGCCGGCGCCACACCCTTCTTGTAGACGTTCCACTCCCGATCCGTCGGAGGCAGTTCATCATCGCAGGTGAGCTCATAGGCCAGGTGCCCGTCCAGGCGACAGATCCGCCATGCATCGTAGCTGTTGGAGTACGAGATCGCCGGGCTTCTCTCCGACTTACCATCCGCCCGATCCCAGGCCATCCTGCCGTTCCAG
>CAZKNW010000529.1:0-3255 GCA_964554035.1 uncultured Verrucomicrobiota bacterium | reverse complement strand
GAAAGCCACGGAACTGGGTTTCGATGATTGCCGGATCACCACGGCCGATCCTCCTGCCCATGGTGCCGATTTCGAAAGATGGATCGAGGCAGGCATGCACGGCGAGATGGGTTACCTCGCCCGCAACGGCTTCAAGCGCGTGGATCCCGACAAGGTGCTGAAGAACGCTAAGAGCCTCATCTCCCTCGCCATCAGCTACCATCAGGAATCGTCCCAAGACAACGAACCCGAAGCCCGCTTCGCACGCTACTCACGTTACTCCGACTACCACGATGTCATCGCCGCCCCCTTACGCGAACTGACCCAGTGGTTTGACGAACAGGCCGGCGTGGAGAACCGGTCGCTGTGGTACATCGACACGGGCCCCATCCTGGAAAGGGAACTGGCCCAGCGTTCGGGACTGGGATTCCAGGGCAAGCACACCAACCTGATCAGCCGTAAGCTGGGAAACTGGTTCTTCATCGCGGAGATCCTGACGGAAGCGGCACTCGAACCCGACCCACCGGAGAACAACCACTGTGGGAAATGCACGAGCTGCATCGAGGCCTGTCCGACCGAGGCCATCCTTGCGCCCTTCCAGCTCGATGCCCGCCGTTGCATCTCCTATCTCACCATTGAACTGAAGGGATCCATCCCGGAGGAATTCCGACGCGCGATCGGAAACCGGATCTACGGATGTGATGACTGCCTCGCCGCCTGTCCCTGGAACCGGTTTGCCCGGCAGGCCAGCCTGATGCAGGAGGCCCACCGGCCTGAATTCAACGAACCTGACCTGCTCCACCTGCTTTCACTGGACGAGGAGGGATTCCGGGAGCACTTTCGAAAGACCCCGATGAAACGCACCAAGCGACGGGGAATTCTCAGAAACGTCTGTGTCGCCCTCGGCAATGTCGGCACCAGAGAGGCCTTGCCAGCACTGGAAAATGCGACCAAGGATTCGGAACCGCTCATTGCGGAACACGCCCAATGGGCCATCGACGAGATCAAGCGCCGCCATCATGACTGAAACCGAGAACGAAATCCTGACCACGCTCCTGGACCTCGAGGACAAGATCACCTCTATGGCGACGGCCGATCCCAAGCCCAACCTGATCCCGGTCTTCGAAAAGCTGGATCAACTGACCGCCTCCCTTCCCCGCGGGACCAGTCCGGACCTGCTCCACTATCTGCACAAGAAGAGCTACCAGAAGGCGCGTCTTTGGCTGCAGGGTCGCGACGCCGAGAACGCAGCCGGCAACTGCCACGGCCATGTCGACTAGCGCGTTCCTCAACGACGACACCATCGCGGCCATCGCGACCCCGATCGGCGAAGGCGGCCTGTCGGTCATCCGCATTTCCGGCCCCAGGGCCATTGAGGTCGCCGAAAAGATCTTCAAGGCGCCTGGAAGTAAGGGAACCCCGCTGAGCGAGGCCCCATCCCACACGATCCACTACGGCTTCATCCATCAGGACGGAAAGCAGATCGACGAGGTCCTCCTGTCGGTCATGCGTGCGCCCCGGACCTTCACCCGGGAGGATGTCGTCGAGGTTTCCTGCCATGGGGGACTGCTCTCCACACGCATGGTGCTGGATACCATCCTGAACTCGGGAGCAAGACTGGCGGAGCCCGGCGAGTTCACACGACGCGCCTTTCTCAATGGTCGCATCGATCTGGCCCAGGCCGAAGCGGTCGCCGACCTCATCCATTCCCGGACCGACCTGGCGCTTGCGGCTGCAAATGAGCAATTGAAGGGAAGGCTTTCACGGCAGATTGAGGAGCTCCGCGATGCCATGATGCTCACCCTGGCCCATGTCGAGGCCCATATTGACTTTCCCGATGAGGACATTGAACCGGGCACGCTGGCATCCCTGATCAACCGACTGGATGAGGGAGTCCGGTTCATGGAAAGGCTCATCGCCACCGCCGACCAGGGACAGGTCCTGCGCAATGGCATCCGTGCCGCCATCGTCGGTCGACCCAATGCGGGGAAGTCCAGTCTCCTGAACGTCCTGCTGGGCCATGACCGCGCCATCGTGAGCGAGATTGCCGGGACGACCCGCGACACCATCGAGGCCACGGCGAACGTGAGGGGCATTCCCGTCATCTTCGTGGATACGGCCGGACTCAGGGACACGGGAGACGCCATTGAGCAGGAGGGCATCCGCAGAAGCCGGGAATCCATCCGGAACGCCGAGCTGGTATTGCATGTGATCGACCGCTCCCTGCCCCTCTCGGAGGAAGATGAGCGCTACCTGAAGGAAAGCCATCATGCCCATCACATCCTGATCCTGAACAAGACGGATCTTCCGCAGGTGGCGGAGCTGCCGGAGCACCATCAAAAGACGGTCGAGCTTTCCTGTTCCAACACAGAAGGCATCGAAGCCCTGAGGGACGCCATCCAGGAGCACATCTGGTCGGGGCGCTCCAAGGAGGGAAACCTGGAGGTCCTGATCAACGCAAGGCACCGGGATGCCCTGCATCGGGCACTGGAGGCGACACGACGGACCCACGACTGCCTTTGCACCGATGGAACCCTTGAACTGGCGGCCATGGACCTCCGAATCGCGGTAAACGCCATTGGTGAGGTGGTTGGCAAGACCAGCACGGAGGACCTTCTCGACTCGATTTTCAGCCAGTTTTGCCTCGGTAAGTAGGCTTGGCCCAACAGGCTGCACCGAAAGGAAGTCTCAACGAGGTATTGCCTTGCCGTGCCGGTGTGACTATTTTCGCGCGGATTTCGGAGTGGGAAATCACGACGTTCACCCTTCCGGATCGTCGAACGTTCCAACCGGAAAACGCCGAAAGCGTCCCGAAAATGGCGGATACCCTTACCGACAGCGAAAAGGCCCAGCTGGATCAAACGATTGGGATGTTTGAGGTGATTACCCAATCACAGCCCTCAGACTATCAATCCCTCGAAATCCTCAAGGAAGCCTATTACAAGCTTGGCCGTGAGGATGACGTCAAGCGCACGGCGAAGAACATCGCCAAGGCTTACGTCCAGCTCGGACAACTTTCCTCAGCCATTCTCGAATACGAGAGCATCCTCCAGCGGGATCCTGACGATCCCGAAGCCAAAAAGGCCCTGGAGGACATCGAGAACCAGACCATCAACGTCAGCGATGACGACGAGGACGATGGGCTGACGACCACCCATTCCTCCGCCCAGCGGGATCCAAGCGGTGGTGCTTCCGGAGTCCCTACCGGCCTGGATGACGGACGCAAGGCCCTTGAAAAGATCTTCGTGGACGGCCAGATCATCACGGCGCCCGATT
>CAZKNW010000528.1:0-3259 GCA_964554035.1 uncultured Verrucomicrobiota bacterium | reverse complement strand
GAGGCATTGAGGAAGCGGCGGCCGATGCGCTCGTCCATGCCGATGCCGTTCGCCACCTCGGTGACGTTGGCTCCCGACGCCTCGCAGATTGCCGAGATCGCATTGATGTAGGAGATCTTGAGCGCGAGAAAGGAGTTGGCAGCGTGCTTGATCAGTTCAGCGGAATTGATGTCGGTGACAATGATCGGTGCCTTGAAGGGTTCGTAGATCTCCTTCATGGCGACCACGGGACGCTGGCTCATGACACCGACCACCACGCGATCGGGATTCATCAGGTCGTCCACCGCGAATCCCTCCCTGAGAAATTCGGGGTTGCTGACGACGTCAAACTCCACCTTGGCCTGGCAATAGCGCTTGATCGTCTCGGCAACCTTGTCACCGGTCTTTACCGGAACGGTGCTCTTGTCGACGATGATCTTGTAGGAGGTCATCGCACCGGCAATCTCGCGCGCCACCTTCTCAATGAAGCTGAGGTCAACGGAACCATCCGGCTGTGGAGGTGTGGGGACCGCAATGAAGACGACATCCGAGGCCTCGACACCTTCGTTGGTGCTGTCGGTGAAGCGAAGCCTTCCGGCCTCCACATTCTTCTTCACCATCTCCTCAAGTCCCGGCTCGTAGATGGGTATTCCGCCCCCCTGGAGCATCTCCACCTTGGATTTGTCGTTGTCGACGCAGATGACGTCGTGACCCACTTCGGCAAAGCAGGTGCCTGTGACCAGGCCAACGTAGCCGGTACCGATAATCGCAATCTTCATGAAATTTTCCTGCTGACAATGATGCCGGCGCCGGGCCGGAACGCCCGTCCACCGAGGGGCTGGAACAAGTCCTTATCGACAGACCAGCCGGACGGATTCAACTCAATTTCCGTTAAGTTCCGGCAACGTCAGGGGAATCTGGGGCAAGGCGTTGGTCGAGGTCGCCTCTGGAACCGCAGGTGCGGGCACCAGTTCGGGATGGTCCTCCTCCAGCTTGCTCTGCTTCTGCATGGCATAGAAGGACAGCATCGAGCCCTGCTCCGCACTCAGTTCCTTAAGGTAGGAATGAGCCTGCTTGAAGTCGCCCCCCTGCTGCAGCAAGGTCGCAAGCTTCAGCTTGGCCTCGAGTGCCTCGTGGGTCGTGCCATAGCCCGACACCACCTTCTTGTAGCCCTCAATGGCGGCGTCGGTCATTCCGAGGGAATCCTGGCATGCGGCCACGCCCAGATGGGCTCCGGCCACGAAAACGCTGTTGGGATAGCTTGTGATGAAGGACTCGAAGGCGCTCTTGGCCGCGTCATACTCGTTCTTCTGGAACAAGGTGTGTCCCACGAGATAGGAGGCGCGCTCTCCCGCGCTGCTCTCCGGATACTGGCTGGCCACCTGCTTCAGGTCATCGACTCCTGGCGGAATCGGCTGCCCTTCGGCATCAAACTTCTGTGTGACCCCGATCAGGGCGCCATTGGCCTCGATGGTCTTGGCCATGGCCGCCTGCTTTGAGACGTACATCATGAAACCTGCCAGCGCGATGACACCGGCACCGGTGCATACCGCCTTGAGATTGCGCTCCAGCCATCCCATGAACTGGAAAAAATAATCCCCTGCCTCGAGGGACGGGGCCTGCTGCTCTTTGGAATCAGCTTTGTCTTTATTGGTCTTCGAACTCATACGGAGGCGCGAATTCTTTGAAACAGAGAAAGAAACGCAAGAAGAAAGCCCCGAAAGCTTTGATGTTGAGTTGCCGATAGTGATGTTTGAACATCGGGCCTCGTATTCATGAGCCGTTTCCAAAAACTCCATAAGAACCTTTCCCACAGGGGTTCCCTCCTCCTCGTGGGCCTCGCGCTGCTTTTTTCAACCGGTTGTGGCGGTCAAAAGCCCGAGATGCAGACCACCTTCAAGGAGGAACCCACCGAATTCGAGAAGATCCAGGCCAAGGCCGACGAGGGCGATGAGGAAGCCATCATGAAGATGGCCGAGATCATGGAGAAGGGACTTTACGACCAGCAACCCCACTACAGAAAGGCCGCCCGCTGGTACCAAAAGGCGGCCGAATTGGGCAATTCCCAAGCCAAGAACGAGATCGGCAGGCTCTATGAGATCGGTCAGGACCTGACCTTCTTCCGGAACGTACCCGAGGCCATGAGCTGGTACAAGGAGGCCGCTGAGGAGGGCAACCGGGATGCCCAGGTGAACTACGCGTGGCTCCTCGAGCACCAGATCGGCAGTGCCATCGACTACACCGAGGCCGTGAAGTGGTATCGCAAGGCCGCCGAAGCCGGAGACCCACTGGCCAAGTTCCGTCTTGGGCTCATGTATCAGCAGGGAAAAGGACTGACCAAGGATTCCTTCGAGGCCGCATCATGGATCCTCCAGGCGGCCGAAGCCGGTCTGGTGGAGGCCCAGTTTGAAATGGCCCGCGCATACTCCGAGGGGGCCGGCGTGGAGAAGGACCAGAGCACGGCGGTCAAATGGTTCACGGAGGCGGCCAAACAGGGACACCCTGACGCCCAGCTGCAACTCGGACTGATCTACATCGGAGGCGACGGGGTCAGCCCGGATCCGGTGGAAGGTTACAAATGGTTGAACATTGCCGCCAACACCCACAAGGAGGCGAAGAAGTATCGTGAAATGTTCTCCAAGCAGCTGAATTCGGAGGACATCCAGCTTGCCCAGGGGCGCTCAAGAAGCTTTGAGCCTCATGCCAGCGAGGTGACGAATGCCCGCTGGTTTGATCCCGACGCCACCGGATTGAGGTAACTACTGCGTGGCGAGGAATTCGATCAGGTCGCGGAGCTCACGTTTGGACAACATGTAAGCGATGCCCGGAATCATGGAGGACAGCCCCTTCTGGCGTTCCTCGATCTCCCCCTTTGAAACAGTGACTTCCCCGTCCTCCGCAGAAAGCACCCGGAGGATCTCATCGGTCTCCTCCTTGACCATGCCCGTGATGAACCGACCATCCTTCAAGGTCAGGTTGACGTTCTCATAACCGGGTGTGATGACCTTGTTGGGCTCGACGATCGACTCGAGGATGTATTTGCGGTCGTGCTTCTTCATCAGGCCGGAAAGTTCCGGTCCCACCTCACCGCCCTCCCCGTTCATCTTGTGGCAACGGAAACAGGCGATGTCCTGTCGCTCATAGAAGACCTTCTTGCCCAGTGATGCATCGCCACCCACGAGGGCATCCTTGAACAACTCCGTCTGCCCCTTTTCAAACAGCGCCTTGTCCCGCGCTTCAAGCTTGGCCGCAAGGGCGGGATTCCCCTCCGAAAGGGCCT
>CAZKNW010000527.1:0-3272 GCA_964554035.1 uncultured Verrucomicrobiota bacterium | reverse complement strand
CAGCATGGACTATACGCAGGTCCCGGTCGGATTCCGCCTCGAGCTCTTCGCCAGCGAACGCGACATCGTGAATCCCATCGCCATGGCTTGGGATGAGCGTGGTCGCCTATGGGTGGCCGAGTCCGTCGATTATCCGAACGAACTCACCGACAGCCGAAAAGGCAACGACAGCATCAAGATCCTGGAGGACACCGACGGCGACGGCCGCTGCGACAAGGTGACCGTCTTCGCCGATGGGTTGAACGTCCCGACCTCGCTGGTCTTCGCCAACGGTGGCCTCATCGTGGCCCATGCCCCGGAGTTCCTTTTCTTCAAGGACACCAATGGAGACGACCGCGCGGATGTTCGACAGGTGCTCAATGATGGCTGGGGCATCAAGGACACCCACGCCGGCCCCAGCAACCTTCGCTACGGACTCGACAACCATGTCTGGGGAACGGTTGGTTACTCAGGCTACAACATGGATGGTAACCGCTTCGGGCAGGGCGTCTTCCGGATGCAGCAGGACGGAAGTGGCGTCGAGTTCCTCCACCAGTTCAACAACAACACCTGGGGACTCGGCTTCAATGAATTGGGCGATGTCTTCGGCTCCACCGCCAACAACAACCCGAGCTTCTTTGGTGGCTTCCCGGCCACCGGTTATGGCAACGGCGCACGGGGTGTTTCGGCCACGATGATTGCCGACTCGCGCTCCTTTCATCCCATCACACCCAACATCCGCCAGGTCGATGCCTTCGGGAACTACACGGCCGGCGCCGGTCATGCGATTGCGACCTCGGACACCTTTCCTGAGGCCTGGCAGAACAAGCTCGCCTTTGTCTGCGGCCCCACCGGCAACCTGCTCGGCAGCTTCAAGCTGGAGCGCAAGGGCTCCGGCTATGAGGCACACAACCACTTCTCCATCGTGGCCAGCGCCGACGAATGGTTCTCACCCGTTGCCGCCGAGGTGGGCCCCGATGGCAACCTCTGGATTGCCGACTGGTACAACTTCATCATCCAGCACAACCCGACGCCTTCACCGCAGCGCGGAGGTTTCGACGGAAAGAACGGTCGAGGCAACGCCCACATCAACCCAAACCGCGACCGGCAACATGGACGCATCTATCGCATGGTGCGGGAGGGAGCACCTGAGCCGAGGATCAAGGACCTGAGCCACGCCTCCGAACCAGAACTGATCGCGGCCCTGGGAGATGGCAACCAGTTCTGGCGCCTGACCGCCCAGCGGTTGTTGGTCGAGAAGGGCCAGCCCGGAGACATCCAGATCCTTCGCAAGGCCGTGCTGAATGGTGGTGTCCAGGGGATCCATGCGCTGTGGACCTTGAAGGGCCTTGGCAAGCTGGACCGCGAGATCCATCAGGCGGCACTCCTTTCGGCTGACAACGGGCTCAAGCAGAATGCCATCCGTGCCATCGATGCCTCGCAGGAAGGGATACAGCTCTTCATCGATACGGCGGTCATGACGGCCACCGACCTCCATGTCCGCCGTGAGGCCTTCACGAAGATGGCCCACTTCCCGAAGAGCGATGCCTTCAAGGTCGCCATTCCGCAACTGTTCAAGGACAAGGTGAACCGCGAGGATCCGTGGCTTTCCATCGCGCTCAAGGCGGCCGCGGACAGACAGGGCTCCACCATGTTCAAGACCAGCCTCGGTCCCAACCTGCTTCCCAGCCCCGGCTTTGAACAGGTGGAAAACAACAGCCCGGCCGGATGGCACCCCCACCGCTACCAGGACCGGGGCGGCACCTCCCTTTCCGTCGCATCCGGCAAGCCCAACGTCCGCAATGGAAACCACTCCCTGATGATCACCTCAGGTGCCGGTGCCGATGCGGGCTGGAGGGTGGAGGTTCCCGTGAAACCCAATACCGACTACCGGCTTTCAGGTTTCATCAAGACTGGTTGGGTCAGCGGGGCCAAGGGAGCGCTGCTCAACATCCATGGCCACAGCCAGGGCGTCACGCCCGCCCTCACCAAGATCCACGACTGGACCGAGGTGGAGGTCTTCTTCAATTCGGAGAACCGCTCATCCGTGATGATCAACTGCCTCTTCGGTGGATGGGGCACCTCGACCGGGACGGCATGGTACGACGATGTCGCCCTTCAGGAGGTGACCATGGAAGCGACCACCGCCGAGAGCGCGATACTGGAGGGCGACGCAACGCGCGGACGACAGATCTTCAGGGAGCATCCGGTAGCCTCCTGCATCCGCTGCCACCAGGTGGATGGTGAGGGCGGATTCGTCGGCCCCTACATGGATGGCATCGCCAAGCGGAAGCAGCCCGACTACATCCGCGAGAGCATTCTGGACCCGCAGGCCCAGATCGCGGAAGGGTTCCCAGCCGAGGTGTCTCCCATGCCTCCTTTCGGAGTCCTGCTGAAGCCCCAGGAGATCGAGGACATCATGGCCTACCTGATGACCCTCACCAAGGAACCGGACCCCAGCAAGATCAAGAAGCCGGAGATGATCTCGTTCGAGTAGGTTACCACGATCCGTCTGATTGGACCGATCGGTCCAATCCGTCCGATCTCGCCCCCTACTCCGCTGGATCAGCAGGCTTCTCGAGGCCCACATACCGGTTGAATTCCAGCAGGGCCCAGATGGCCACGCTCAGCCAGATCAACAGGGTGATCCAGTGGACAAGTGTGAACCAGGGAAGCTGCTCGGCCATGAATGTCAGGATGCTTCCCTCGACCTCCACATCCGCCCCCACCTTCTCCACCAGGGCGGCACCCACGATCATGCTCTGGAGAAGCATGAAAAAGTAAAACAGGGACATGGTGAAAAAGACGCGCTCGGGACGAAGATAACCGATCTTGCTGAGGATCAGGACACCCAGACTCATGCCTGCCACAGTCAGACTGATGCACTGGCTGTAGATCTCAACGTTCAACTCATGAGCCACCGTCGCCACCACCGACATCACGGCGTCGAAGAGGAACGCATAAAGATAGACGAGTCGAAAGGTGTTCATTTAATCATCCGCATCCAGCTCGAGAATCCACGCCTGGTCGCATCGGTCCGAAAGGTGATCCGCTTCATAGGGCTTGAAACCGCAACGCTTGTAAAGGGCAATGGCGCTTTTCAACGGAGTCGCCGTCTCCAGGTAGACCGATTTCATTCCCAACTCCCCGGCACGCTTGAGCCCCTGCACCAGGAGCTGGTGTCCCAGCCCCCTGCCCCGCCAGTCCCGATGGAGATACATCTTTCTCAGCTCGGCCCGATCCTCACGGACCGGTAGCACAGCCACCGTGCCGATCAACTCCCCCTCGAAATT
>CAZKNW010000526.1:0-3279 GCA_964554035.1 uncultured Verrucomicrobiota bacterium | reverse complement strand
TGCAAGTGGCCCCAACGCCTCATGTGGGAGATTCCTCAGAAAACGCCCCAGCCAGCCACCAGCCACGAGTCCTCCGTGTTCCATGAGATCCTGAGCCTCGAAATGAGATCTCGTGTCGTCTTCGGAACCGGTTCCGTGAATGACAGCGAGGTCTCCATCCTTGAATGCCCTAAGGAGAGGTCTCAGTTGCGGATGAAGCGAGAAGAAACCATCGAGGGCAACTCCATTTCCTTTTGCCGCCTCGGAGTTGGGGCGGAGGGAGTGAAACGAATCATCGCCAACGGGAGCAACCATGTTGATTCCGTCGGCTCCTCCCCTCAGGAAGACCACGACCAGGGTCTTCTTCCAGTCTCCATTGCCTGAAATGATGGTCTGCATGGTCAGTGATATTGAAAACCTGGAGAGGCTAGGGCAGCCGCCAATCCGGATCCTGATGACAAGAATGTCTGCATCTCTTCAGCCTTCACTGTTCGCCCAAGAATCATGGAGGCCAGCCTTTCATTGCCACCCGCAAGTGAGACAAGGGCAGGCAGGTCCACCCTCGTGCCCTTGATGCGGTTCTCCGCGAGGTCAAAGGCGAAGTTCCATCTCCACATCAGGGATCCCATCCAGGGCCCTGCCTCTTCCGGATAGCCATCCGGTGTCGGGTAGTTGAACGGTGCGTGCCCCATTCGAAGAAGGTAGTCGTAGATTCCACGGTCTCCGTCACTGAAAGCGGATGTGGCCCTGATGGCGGAAACGACGTAACGGAAAGGTCGCTTGAACTTGCGATCGGCTGACTCGGTGAACTCAGTGGTCATGAAGACCGAGCGAAGCGTTTCCGCAATGTCCCCTCCAGTGGAAAGGAACACCTGTGCCACCTCGTCGATGGTTGAGCTTGAAGGAGAGTCTTTGATGAACTTCCTGCAGAGCTTGGTGGCCAGATGCTTCGCCGTCGATGGGTGGGTTCCAACGATGTCGAGAACGCGATCCAGATCGCCGCTGCCAAGGCCTGCAGGAATCCGCTCTCCCATCAGCCACTTTTCGCCGTCGTCGTGCAATCGTTTGTTGAAGGTGACCTCACCCATCTTGAAGGCCTTGTTGCTGCCATGGACAAACCATCCCGTCAGGCAGCGCGCGACTTCCATCACGTCCTTCTGTGTATAGCCTCCGTCGACACCGAGGGTGTGCAGCTCAAGAAGCTCCCTCGCGTAGTTTTCGTTGGGCTTGTCGCCTCCTTTTCCCACGCGGTTCTGTCTGCCATCCAGATACCAGAGCATGGCTGGGCTCAGGGCGGATGCCTTCAGGAGGTTGGAAAACTTCAACGATTTCCCTAGAGCCGTCCGGTCCCGGTCTTCAGACAACCCCAGGAGTTCAAGAGTCGACGTTATCGGGGAACCACCTCTTTCCTCGACCCTGCGCCCCAAGGCGTGGGCGCGGATCACTTCCCGGTCATCCCATGTCTTCATCCATTTGGAATCGCCCTTCGAAGGGTCGATGTTGAAGTGATCCGACCAGAACTCGACCATGACCTCGTGGAGTTGTCGCTTGGAATGGACTGCCCTGAGGATGGTTCCCTTGACGAGTTCCTCATGGAGGACCTTCTCCTTGTACTCGAAGAGGGATCTCTTGCGCAGGTTCAGGGTGGTCAGGCGCCGAATGGCTTGGTCACATTGGGTATCCTCGATCAGGTCGGGGCGCAGTTGTTCCTCCAGGTAGGCTGTGCACGCCTCTTCCTGGGTGGCGCCGAGCCTTGAAATCCGATCGTAGTCACCAGGTCTTGGGCCGAAGGAGAGTCTGTTGAGGAAGTGGCTGACCTGATCGGTATCCGCTTCGTGTGGCCCTGCTTTTATTGTGCTGGTGCTACTGCCAGGAGAGATCAGGTTGCCACCTTCCCTGCATCCGGAAAGGACGGCCGCCGAGAGGGCCATCCCGCTACCCTTGATGAAAGCTCTGCGTCTGGTGGCCATTCGATAGCCTTGCCTAGTCGACCTGTGTGGCTTCCGGGGTCGAGATCATGGGAGGGGGAGAATCGGAGGATTCCGCGACCTCTGACATGGATTGAGCCCGGGCACGAAGGTTCAGTGCCACCGAGCCAACCCCTGATACCAGGGTCCACAGCAGAATTCCGAACCAACCAATGAACGGAAGGATGAAGGTCAGTGACAGGACGATTCCGCCTCGGAGGGTGGTCCTCCAGGGTGAATCGATGTCTCTGGCCGAGGGAAGGCCACGGCCAATCCGTGAAGCAAGTCCTGCTGATCCGGCCAAGCCCATAAGGACCAGAAGCCCGACGAGTGCTACGCCGACGATCTTGATGGGGACTGGATTGCCCTTGGCGAGCACGGTGGCCACAAGCAGCACGGGAATCACCACTGCCACGCCCGTCAGGGTTTGGCGAAGGGGGCGACTGTAGCTTTGCGAGAATTTCTGAACCTTCTCAGGAAAGAGTGCGGTTGTGGCCAGCCACACCGCGTTGATGGTGAGCAGTAGGCCCAAAATGAGAAAAACCCAGAGAAAAATGTCGGCCATGATCATGGAATGCCTTTCGGTAGCGATACTTGGTCTAGAGGCAGTGACGCCGGGCGCGGTTCAGGGTTACAGCCGGGAGGCCAGGAATCTTATCCGGGCGCTCCGGTCGAAACGGGAGCGGAATCGACCAGTTGGTACCAGTTGTTCCTTTGCCGGGCCTCGTAGCCGAGTTCCTCGATGAGACGCTTCATGTCCCGCACCGTCATCTGGAAGGTGGTGCCCGCCTTGGAAACCACGTTCTCCTCGATCATGATGCTCCCAAGGTCGTTGGCTCCATACTTCAGGGCGATCTGTCCGATCTCAAGACCCTGCGTGACCCAGCTGCTCTGGATGTTTGGAATGTTGTCGAGATGGATCCTGCTGAGCGCCTGCATTCGAAGATACTCGTGGGATCCGACGGGGTTGGCGCGAAGGCGGGTGTTCTCCGGCTGGAAGGTCCATGCAATGAAGGCGGTGAAGCCCCCGGTCTTGTCCTGTTGCTGTCGTATCCGTTCGAGGTGTTCGATCCGTTCCTCGATGGTTTCCACGTGCCCGAACATCATCGTCGCCGAGCTGTTCAATCCGATCTGGTGGGC
The DNA here is from genome assembly GCA_964554035.1 of uncultured Verrucomicrobiota bacterium. Classification (GTDB taxonomy): domain Bacteria; phylum Verrucomicrobiota; class Verrucomicrobiia; order Limisphaerales; family CAZKNW01; genus CAZKNW01. Next base: position 193 of record CAZKNW010000526.1, on the reverse strand, counting down.
CACATCCATGACCTCGAGCCACTCGTCACTCATCGCCTTCAAAGGAGCAACTCGCTTGCGGACACGATCCACGAGAATCTCTCCTCCTCCTCCCGGAATGGAACCTAGGCCGGCCTCCTTGAACTTCGTCAGAACCTCTTTCAGCGGCAGCCGACCCCTGCGCCGCTTCTCCACTCGAGGCCAGATCTGCTCA
>CAZKNW010000525.1:0-3282 GCA_964554035.1 uncultured Verrucomicrobiota bacterium | reverse complement strand
GTTGATGGAAAACGTGTCCATTGCCACGCCGCTTACCGATGGGGGAAGTGGTGATGGTGAGTTCAGGATCAATGGGGTTTCCATCTCCTTCAACACGGCCGACGACAGCCTGGCTGACGTGGTCAAGAGGATCAACGAAGCCGGAGCCGGCGTTACGGCTTCCTTCGACTCAGAGAATGATCGACTGGTGCTCACCAACAGCAAGACCGGGGACATCGGCATGGCGCTTGAGGATGTGACAGGCAATTTTCTCAATGCGACAGGTGTCCTCGGAGGAAGCCTATCCAGGGGGGACAACCTTGAATATTCCATCAACAATGGTCCCACACGGATCAGCCAGTCCAATGTCATTTCGGCAACCAGTTCCGGAATCACAGGATTGACGGTCACGGCCCTCAAGACCGGGTCATTCAACGTGGATGTATCCTCGGACACCGACAAGGTGAAGTCCGCCATCACGGGGTTTGTGGAGGAATACAACCGATTACAAGGTCAGATCGGAACTGAGACGGCTTCGTCCACGGACGCGGATGGCAAGGTGACGGCAGGCACCTTGGCGGGGCAGTCGGATGTCGGCGACATCTCCAACCAGCTTCGTAGCGTGGTCAATGGTTCCATTGCGGGCCTGGATGCCGTGATGAACCAGTTGGATGACCTTGGGATCACCTCGAACGGTACGGACGACAAGATCACTGTCTCCGATTCGACCAAGCTTGAAGAGGCGCTGAGGGACAACCTTTCAGCTGTGAAGGCCCTGTTCCTCGATGAGAGCAACGGCATCGCCGTGAAGCTGGCCTCCTTCCTGGACAGGACCGTCGGGGACGAGGGAACGCTGATTACTCGGCAGGGCAATCTTTCCGACCAGATTGCCGACATCGATGACAACATCGAACAGCTGGAACGAACGGTCCAGTCCAACAAGGAACGAATGGTGAACCAGTTCATCCAAATGGAACTGGCCCAGCAGCAATCCAACTCTCAGTTGCAGTATCTTCTTCGTACCTTCCCGGCTTGACGTGCGGAAGGTTGCCCTCTCCTGAATCCTCGTTCATGGTCTGCCCGGATGGTGGTGGACAGCAAAATCTGGAGAATGCTTTTACTGGGCCTTGGTCTGGCTGGCATGCTGTTTCTTTGTGGATGTGGAGAGTCGCCGAAGGAGTCCGGTTCCGTTCCCATTGACGGTGAAAGCAGGGTGGAAGGTGGGGAGTTGGGAGATTCCTTTGTCAATTCCCTTGGACTGAAGTTTGTCCGCCTGCCCGATTCCAGTGTGGATGCCTTCATGTGCGTTGTGGAGACGCGCAACCGGGACTTCATCGCCTTCCTCAAGGAGAGCGGAAGGCCGCCGACCTCGGCGGCGATGACCCATCCAGATCACCCGGCGAACTTCGTGTCCTGGAATGATGCCGTCAGCTTCTGCAACTGGCTGACCAACAGGGAAAGGGCGGCCGGGCGGATTGGCAGCAAGGACCGATACCGGCTTCCCTGGGACGTGGAGTGGACCCTAGCTGCTGGAGGAAAGCGATATCCCTGGGGAGACAGCTGGCCCAACCTGGCGGAAATCCCGTCGCTTCCAGGCTACATGCCCAAGGACTCCTCCATCGATTTCACCACGAAGGTGGGCACCACCCCGGCCAATGTCCTTGGTATCCATGACATGGGTGGCAATGTCGCGGAGTGGACCATGAACTGGTATCGAAAGGAGATGAACCCATCCGAGATTCGCCTAGAGTATGAGCGGCTGGGCTCGGATGGAGGTGGGCGCAAATACAAGGTCCTGAGGGGTATGAGCTGGGTCTTTTTCGACCCACTGAACCTGCTGACGGACTATCGCTACATCAATGAGCCTCACGTTCGTGGAGGATTTTACGGCTTCCGGATGGTCTTCGAGGTCTACGGCGGGAAGAATGACATCCAGACTTATCCGCACCCCTCAGAGACATGGCCGCCCAAGGCGTCGCAGGGAGCCGGACTCCTTGCCGCACGGGACCTCTATCGACGGGAGTGCCTTGAGTGTCACCACTATTTCGACCCTGCCAGCTATAACGAGGCCAAGTGGGATGACTGGTTTGGAAGGATGCGGGGCAGGGCCAAGATTTCGCAGGCAGTGGGCGATCAGATGACGCCCTTCATCGATTTTGTCAGGGGCAAATAGGGCTTGGGTCCTGCATTCTGGCTTGATCGAATCTTCGATTTGTGTTTCCAAGACGAAGCGCGGAATCAGGGAGGAGGAAAATGCTGAAATGAGTGAATGGTCTTTGAGAAATCGGTTGGACCGCCGGGAGATCTGGCTTCGTCTGGCGCGCGAGGTTGAGTACGATCCCCGAAAACTCGCCGAGCGGGTGGGTGTCAGCCTCAGGCAGCTCCAACGTTATTTTTCCCAGGACTTCGGAATGCCACCGAGGGAATGGCTGAAGGAGAAGCGCGCCGTGGATGCAAGGGTTCTTCTCAGGGAGCGCATCTCGTTGAAGCGGGTCGCGGTCGCACTCGGCTACGATCATGCCTCCCAGTTCAGCAGGGATTTCAAGGTCAGTTATCGAATGACACCCAAGGAATTCCGCAGGCGTTGCGTGCAGCCGTTCTCCGTGGAGTCGAGGCTGGGGCTCAAGAAGAGCGCGTTCACGCCTCCGAGGGAGCTCAGGTGACGTTGAATTTGAACAGAAGGACATCCCCGTCCTTCACGACATATTCCTTGCCTTCCATGCGGTAGAGGCCCTTTTCACGAGCTGCCGCTACGGATCCACAGGACATGAGATCATCGTAGGCCACTGTTTCAGCCTTGATGAAGCCCCTTTCGAAATCGGTGTGAATCACCCCGGCCGCCTGGGGTGCCGTGTCGCCCTTCCGGATGGTCCATGCGCGAACCTCCTTCTCGCCCGCCGTAAAATAGGTCCTCAGTCCCAGCAGGTCGTAGGAGGCGCGTATCAGGGCGCCGACTCCGGATTCCTTCACGCCGAGATCCTCGAGGAATTCCCGGGTCTCCTCTTCGGAAAGATCTACGAGATCGCTTTCGATCTGGGCGCTGATCGTGACCGTGTTGCAACCGTGGTGGGCCTGCGCGTAGTCGCGGACCTGATTCACATAGGGATTGCTGTCGGCGTCGGCCATCTGGTCCTCCTTGACGTTGGCGGCAAAGATCGTTGGCTTGAGGGAAAGCAGGTACAGCTCCCGGGCCAGCTTTTGCTCGTCGTCGTCCATCTCGAGGGTGATGGCGGGCTTTCCTTCGTCAAAGTGGGGTTCCAGCTTCTCGATGAGGGCAAGCAGTTTCGCGGCGTCCTTGTCGCC
>CAZKNW010000524.1:0-3282 GCA_964554035.1 uncultured Verrucomicrobiota bacterium | reverse complement strand
TGTTTGTTATTAAGTGCATATTGTCTTGCTTCTAAAAGGGAAACATCTGGGAAGGTGGGACACGCGTCCCCACCATCGTCTCATGGCCTGGAAAGATTGCCAAAGGCAAGGAGGATACCCCCGTGGTCGTCACCGACTGGATGCCCACATTCTGCACCCTTGCAGGATTCAAGCCGGAGAAGGATTTGAAATGGGACGGCACCGATCTCTCAGGGCTGCTGCTTCAGAAGAGGGCATTGAAACCGAGGTCCATCTACATCGCAGGAACACGATGGAAGGATCGATCGCTTCGAAACGGCGACTGGAAACTCATCGTCAGCGGCGAAGGCGAAAAGCAGAAGACCTACCTCTACAACATCACAGAGGACATTTCAGAAAAGACAGACCTCGCGAAGAAGCATCCTGAAAAGGTGCAGCACCTCATGCAGGAACTGAAACGCATTTCCGCCGCCGACAAGGATTCGGTCGTGAAGAAATAGCTGCGTAGGTGCCCCCCCGGGAGTGGAGGGATAAGCTCCCGCGCATCCCATAATATTGGAAAGTCAGTAGTGTATCGCCCCTCCCGGGCTCTTCTTGTTCCAGGGGCCATTTGTTCCGGCGGCTTACGCGCGCCGGCTAACCTCTTTCAATCCTCCGGATCTCCAAACTCGTCCGCTCGCGGACCTGAATTCAATAGGCCCGGCGGGCCGTCGATACGGTAGCCGGTGTGCGTAAGCCACCGGTATGAAATCACGAACACCCCAAGCCCCGGAGGGGCGACACAATACCCTCACAACATTTCCCCTTGCCATCACCCAACCTCCTTCTACGTTCTCGTTTGTCCAACCAAGGGGGACTCATGCCATCGACGCATACTTCATTGCACTATCATATTGTCTTCAGCACCAAAGACCGCGAACCACGGATCTCCAGGAATTGGGAATCCACTCTCCACAAATACCTCGGTGGAATCATCCGAAACATCGGCGGAAAACCCATTTCGATCGGAGGCATCGAAGATCACGTGCATCTCTTGATCGGTCTCAAGCCAAATCAGTGCATCTCGGAAGTCGTCCGCGACATCAAATCCAACTCCTCGTCATGGGTTCACGATGAAGGCTACTCCCGCAGCTTTGCATGGCAGGAGGGTTATGGAGCCTTCACCGTCAGTCCGCAAATGCTGGATCAGGTGACACAATACATCCGCAACCAACGTGAACATCACCGAGTCAAAACATTCCAAGAGGAATACGTGGAGTTTCTGGAGAAGAGTAGCATTGAATTCCGCCCCGAATATTTGTGGTAGCCAGAGATGGTATCGCCCCTCCGGGGCTCTTCGTGTCTAAGAGCCATTTGGTCCGGCGGCTCACGCACGCCGGCTACCCTCTTTCAATCCTCCGGATCTCCAAACTCGTCCGCTTGCGGACCTGATGTCAATAGGCCCGGCGGGCCGTCGATACGGTAGCCGGTGAGCGTAAGCCACCGGTATGAAATCACGAACACCCCAAGCCCCGGAGGGGCGACACAACTTCGCCCCCACACGCCCCACGCCCCTTTCTCCCGCATTGACCGGGGAATCGGGACGGGCGAATACTTCGCTCATGATCTCCCGGTTACTTCTGTTGATGCTCCTGCTTCCATGGGTGTCACTTTCCGCGTCCAAGGATCGTCCGAATGTCGTGCTCTTCCTGGTGGATGACATGGGCTGGATGGACTCCACACCCTACGGCTCAAAATATTACGAGACACCCAACATGGAGAAGCTATCGAAGCTTTCCATGCGCTTCACCGATGCCTATGCCCTGCCTCTTTGCTCACCGGCAAGGGCCTCCATCCTGACCGGCCAATATTCCTCACGTCATGGCATCACCAGTGCCAGCGGCCATCGTCCTGCCGCAAAGCCATTCGCTCCCTATCCCGCCAAGGGCAAGGCCCAGCAGAAGTTCATCTACCCAAACAGCAAGAACTACCTCGAGCCCAAGCTCGTCACGCTTGCCGAGGTCCTGAAGGGACAGGGCTATCGCACCGGGCACTTCGGCAAGTGGCACCTTGGACTCATGCCGGAGCACTGGCCGGAGACGCAGGGCTTTGAAACCACCTGGCACTGTGCACCGGATCCGGGACCGCCGAGTTACTTCTCACCCTATGGGGTGTCAAAGGAAGGACGCCCCACAGGCCAGAACAAGGTTGGCAACATCACCGATGGACCTGATGGAGAATACATCACCGACCGACTGACGGATGAGGCGATCAAGTTCATCGACGCCCACCAGGACGAGCCTTTCTACCTGAACCTCTGGCAATACGGTGTCCATGGTCCCTGGGGCCACAAGCTGGAATACACGCGCAAGTTCATCGACAAGAAGGATCCGCGGGGTCAACAGTCTAACGCGATCATGGCTTCCATGTTGAAGAGTGTGGACGACTCCCTGGGCCGCGTGATGAAGAAGCTCGACGATCTCCGGCTCACCGAGAACACGCTTTTCATCTTTTACTCCGACAACGGAGGCAACACTCACAGCAACATTCCGGACAGCAAGCAACAGAACCTCATCAAGCCCGGCCATCCAAAGTGGGCCTTCATGCAGGACTGGAAGAAATGGGCAGGCGACCAGCCTCCCACCAACAACCATCCCCTCCGTGAAGGAAAGGGACGCATTTATGAAGGTGGCCAGCGTGTGCCCCTGATGGTTCGTTGGCCCGGCAAGATCAAACCCGCCACCACCACGGATGCCATCGTCGGCCCCATCGACCTCTATCCCACCGTTCTCGACGCGCTCAACATCCCCCTGCCCGGCGACCACATTGTGGATGGTAAGTCCTTCCTCCCCGTACTGAGGGGAACTGGCGAATTCAAACGCGAGGCCCTCTTTACCTGGTTTCCCCATCTGGTCCCCGCGGTTTCAGTCCGTGCCGGTGACTGGAAGTTGATCCAGCGATGGGAACCCCATGCCAGCTACCCCGAGACACGCGAACTCTACAACCTGAAGAAGGACATCGGCGAAACCACCAACCTCGCCAAGAAGAACCCAGCCAAGCTGAAGGAAATGGAGGGACTGATTTCGAAATTCATTAAGGACACCGGTGCCCTCGAGCCCAAGCCGAATCCTGACTATCAGGAACGCACTAACCGCCCTCAGGCCAACAGGGATCCCGTCAACGGACTCGTTCCCAAGTTCTGTGAGATCTCCAACAAGTCGGGGTTCATTCAGGTGACCGGTGAAAACCGCCCCACCTTTCTGGGAACGGCTCAAGCAAGGTTCTCTGGAAAGATCGCCTTCAAAATGACAGCGCGCAGCAAGT
>CAZKNW010000523.1:0-3300 GCA_964554035.1 uncultured Verrucomicrobiota bacterium | reverse complement strand
CCTTCCATGACGGCTTTGAAGGCGGCGCGGATAGCCACCTCGGTCTTGCCAAAGCCCACATCGCCGCAGACCAGGCGGTCCATTGGCTTGGGCGTCTCCATGTCCTTCTTGGTCGCCTGGATCGACTGGATCTGGTCGGGTGTCTCCTCAAAGGGGAAAGCGTCCTCGAACTCCTTTTGCCAGTGTCCGTCCGGCTGGAAGGCAAAACCTGTCTGGGATTCCCGGGCTGCCTGGATCGCGAGGAACTCACTGGCGAGGTCACGAACGGCCTCCTCGGCGTTCTTCCGGGTCTTGTTCCAGCGGGAGCCGCCCAGCTTGCTCAGGGTGGGAGAAGTCTTTCCTGCGCCGACATACTTGCTGACCAGATGGGACTGGGTGACGGGGACGTAGAGGCGGGGTCGGCTTTCGCCGGTGGCCTTGGGTGCATACTCGATGACCATGCACTCCTGTCCGGCCTCGGGGGGAATGATGCCCGACTCGTTCCAATGGGCGGAAGACTTGGGCAGGACCTCCAGCCCCATGAACTGCCCGATGCCATGCTGCAGGTGGACGACGATGTCGCCTTCCTCCAATTCCGTGAAATTGATGTCGTTGACGCTGCGAACGGCGGAGGCCTGTGCCATCTTGAGGCGTCTGGGCCGTTGGATCTTCACGCGGCCGAAGAGCTCGGCATCGGTCACCACGACGAGGCCGCTCTTCTGCTGGATAAAGCCCCGTCCGACAGAACCGTCGAGGAGAGTGGGCAGCTCCGGCGAAGGGCCCTTGCGCTTCTTGTAGCCGGGCAGTCCGCAGTCCGCCCAAAGCTCGGAGAAGCGTTGCTTCTCGCCTTCGTTGGCACAGAAGACAAACACCTGCAGCCCCTGCCGCTTCCAGCGGTGCATCTGCTCGTAGAATGCCTTGCGCTGCTGTTCGGCGATCTGGGGTTCCGGTGCTTGGCCGCCAAGGGGACGGAAGGCATCGAGACTCTCGAAATGCATCCAGTCCTCACTGCCTTCCTGGATGGGACCTGCTTCCTCGGTGGAGTCTGCGGAAAGTTCCAAGACGCTGAATCGTCCGTCGTGGAGTCGGCCATGCCATTGTTCGAGGTCGTCCAGGAGGGGGTGGGAACCTTCGAGCTGGCCGAGGTAGTCGGAAGCCTTTGCCCTCAGGTTCTCTGTTTCCAGCAGCACCACTGCACTGCCTTCGGGGAGATGCTGGGTCAGGTTGGAGAAATGGGTTTCATCTGGAGCCGTCTTCCTGTCCTTGGGAAGCTTTTGCTTGAGGAGTGACAGCTCGGCGGCGGGGGGGATCTCCACCGACTGGATGACCTCCCGCGACATCTGGGTCGAGGGATCAAATTGGCGCAGTGACTCGATCTCGTCCCCGAAGAATTCCACGCGTATCGGCCAGGGACTGTTGACGGGAAAGACGTCGACAATGCCGCCCCGCAGCGAGATTTCCCCCTTCTGGGTGACCTGGGCCTCTGGTTCGTAGCCCTGGTCCTCCAGCCATTCCACCAGATCGAGGGGATCCATCTGATCGCCCTGCTTCAGGGTCTTGATGCGTGCCGAAAGATCTTCCTGGGGAAAGGTCCTCTGAAGCATCGCGTGAATGGTCGTCACGATGATGGGTGGGAAGGCTTCCTTGCCAGCCGCGGCATCGCTCAGCCGGACAAGGCACTCCATGCGTTCGCTGAGAACATCGGCATGGGGGTGGCGGTCCTCGGTGGGGAGGAGTTCCCACCCGGAAAAGAGCAACACCTTGTCGTTGGAGAAATCCTCCGTTGTCGGGTCCTTTTCGTCCGCTGCGGACTTGCTCCTTGATCTGGCTTTCTTCCGTGGAGAGGACTTCTCCAGGAACTTCGAGTAGGAGCACAGGTCCTGATAGATGCTTTCCTGATGCTTGACCCCATCCGTGACCACCACAGTCGGTCGGCCCTCATTCAAACGGGAAACAATCCATGCCAGGAAGGGCTGTGCGGATTCTGTCACCTGATCGAGACACAGATGTCCACGACCCTTGACAGCCCTGGCCAGAGTGGGTGTCTCAGCACGGTCCAGCCAGAGGGAAAAGGGGTCTTCGATGACTTGATCGGTCCCGGAACTCAAAGGGGCTGGAAATTGAATCAGGGGCGGGCCTCCGTCAATGGTTCAGGCTGGGATGGACCCGCTGTGGTCCCTGTCTCCTTTTGAGCAAGCTGTCGCCAATTGTTGCGTCAAATCTTTGCAAGGTTCTCAGGATAGGTTAGAAAGACAGGAGAAACGCGCAGTTTCTGTCCAAACGACCCTTATTGGGCACCCGTGGCACTCGGAATGCTGACAACGAGAAACCTATTTTGACAAGAACTGCGCCTTACTCGTCTCAACCCACCTTTATGCGGCTTGATAATTACGATCTCGGAGGCTTCTACGACGAAATGTTTGAAGCTCCGGACAAGCCTCGTTCCGCGGTTGAACCCCTGGTAAGGAAGCTGATGCAGCTGGATGCGGATGACGTCGTCCAAAGGCAGAATGCCGCCGAACTGGCCATGATGCGGATGGGCATCACGTTCAACGTTTACAGTGACAACCGGGGAGTGGAGAAAACCTTTCCCTTCGACCTGATCCCAAGAATTGTTTCCGCCAATGAGTGGGAACCCATCGAAAAAGGGCTCAAGCAGCGCATCAAGGCGCTGAACCTCTTCATCGACGATCTCTACCACGACCAGAAGATCCTGAAGGACAAGGTGATTCCCGAGGAGGTCCTGTTGTCCTCCAAGGGGCTGCGGGAGCAGTGTGTCGGTCTGAATCCTCCCAAGGGCATCTGGATCCACATCACCGGTACCGACCTTGTCCGACATTCCGACGGGAACATTTACGTCCTTGAGGATAATCTTCGCTGTCCTTCCGGGGTGAGCTACGTCCTCGAGAACCGGCACCTGATGAAGACCCTGTTTCCGAAGCTATTTGCTGCAGGGCGCATTCGATCGGTGGACAACTATCCCTTTCAACTCCGCGATGCACTGGACTATCTGGCCTCGAGCGTCACGACGACGCCCAAGTGTGTGGTGTTGACTCCAGGGCCCTACAACTCCGCCTATTTCGAGCACAGCTTCCTCGCCCAGCAGCTGGGTGCCGAGCTGGTTGTGGGCGATGACCTGGTGGTGTTTGATGACATCGTCTGGATGAGGACCACCGAGGGCTTTGACCGGGTCGATGTGATCTACCGGCGTCTGGATGATGACTTTCTTGATCCTGAGGCCTTCAGGAAGGATTCAATGCTGGGTGTGCCTGGCCTGATGCGTGCCTACAAGGCGGGGAATGTGGCCCTCGCCAATGCGCC
>CAZKNW010000522.1:0-3300 GCA_964554035.1 uncultured Verrucomicrobiota bacterium | reverse complement strand
GGATCTCCCTGATCGGTAACACGCTCTTTGATCGGGCCAAGGACTTTGGATGGTTTGAATCAAGGATCCATCAGCTCCATCCAGACAAGGATCTCAGGGTCCGGACCCTCGCATGGTCCGCTGACGAAGTGGACCTTCAGCCCCGACCCGACAACTTCGGAAGCCTGGACCAGCATCTCACCGTGCAGAAGACCGATGTCATCCTTGCGGCCTTCGGGTTCAACGAATCCTTCGGCGGCAAGGAGAAGCTGCCTGAGTTCAGGAATCGCCTCACCACCCTGGTCCGTCATCTGAAATCGCACTCCTACAACGGCAAGGGAGCTCCGAAGATCGTCCTCTTCTCCCCCATCGCCAACGAGGACATCGAGGGCGTGAAGGCAGGAACCAACAACAACGAGAACATCAAGGCCTACAGCGCAGTCATGAAGCAGGTGGCCGCGGTGGAGAAGGTCGGATTCGTCGATGCCTTCCACGAAACGCTCTCCGCCATGATCTCCACCGGTAGCGACCTGACCCTCAACGGCTGCCACCTCACCAGCGAGGGTTATCAACTCTTTGCCGATGTCACCATCCCCCAGCTTTTTGGAAAGGAACATCTCCCCGAATGGAACGAACAACTGAAGGAGGCCGTGTCCGAAAAGAACAAGCAGTTCTTCCACCGCTACCGCCCCCTCAACACCTTCTACTACACCGGCGGCAGGAACAAATCCTACGGCTACCTCGACTTCCTTCCCGCCATGCGGAACTTCGACATCATGGTCGAGAACCGTGACCAGCGGATCTGGGACCTCGCCAAGGGAAAGCATGTGCCTGCCGAGATCGACGACAGCAATGTGCCGCCCCTGCCCAAGACAGCAGAATCGCGTGGCGCCAACGAATGGCTGACACCCGAGGATGAGTTGAAGGCATTCGACGTCGATCCACGCTTTGAGGTGAACATCTTTGCCTCGGAGGAAACCTTCCCCGACATCGCCTGTCCCATCCAGATGCGTTGGGATGCCCAAGGCCGGCTCTGGGTCGCTTGTTCCACCACCTATCCGCACATTTACCCGGGACAGGAACCAACCGACAAGATCGTCATCCTTGAGGACACCGATGGCGACGGCGTTGCCGACAAGTCATCACTCTTTGCCGAGGACGTGCACATCCCCCTTTCCATCGAACTCGGTGACGGCGGCCTCTATGTATCCGAGGAACCTCATCTCGTCTTCCTGAAGGACACCGATGGCGACGGGAAGGCGGATCTCAGGAAGCGCATCTTTACCGGCTTCGGAACCGAGGATTCCCACCATGCGTTGCATGACTTTGTGTGGACGCCGGATGGCGACCTGCTGTTCCGTGAATCCATCTTCCACAACAGCCAGGTGGAGACCCCCTACGGTCCCATCCGCGCAAAGAACAGCGCCTGGTTCCGACTGCGGCCGGAAAGTCATCGGCTCACAACTTTCGGCAACTACCCCAACACCAATCCATGGGGGGTGACCTTCGATCATTGGGGACGCCATGTGGCAAGCCATCCCATTTACGCCAACGCCTTCCACGCCATCAGCCCGCCCTACCCTGAGCAACATCCGAAACCGGCTGGAATTCCCGCCTATTCCGGAACCTGCGGTCAGGAATTCGTAGACTTCCCCAACTGGCCCGAGGAGATGCAGGGCAACTTCATCAAGGTCCGCTACAAGCCGAACAACCGGGTCGAAATCCACAAGTGGGTTGAGAAGGAGGATGCCTTCGAGGAGGAGTATGTCTCCGACCTCATCTTCTCGCGCAACCTGAGCTTCATCCCCGTCGACATTCGTTTCGGTCCACGCGGTGATCTCTACCTCTGCGACTGGTACAACCCCATCAAGGGTCATGCACAGTATTCCCTCCGCGATGAGAGAAGAGACCGCAAGTCCGGCCGCATCTTCCGCATCGTGCCCAAGGGTGAGCCGCTCCCTGAGCCCGTACAAATCGCCGGCCGTTCCATCCCCGAGCTCCTGGACATCCTGAAGCGCCCGGAATACCGCATCCGCTACCGGGCCAAGCGAGAACTCCGTGAGCGCAATCCCCAGGCACTCGCCGCCGCCCTCGACAACTGGCTGGCCGGTCTCGACAAGGACAGTCCTGACTACCGGCACCATCAACTCGACGCCCTCTGGCTCTATCGATCCGCCAACGCGGAGAGGAAGGACCTGCTGAAGGAGCTTCTGACCTGCGAGAACCGCCATGCCCGCGCCGCCGCCACGCAGCAACTCCGCTACTGGCACCACCTATATGGCGACGCCGATCAACTACTGCTCGCTCGGGCCAATGATGAAAGCGGGCTCGTCCGGCTGGAAGCCGTTATCGCAGCCAGCTACATCGGATCGAAGGGGGCCTACGAAGCCATCCTGGCTGCCGTGAAACTCCCAGCCGATGCCCACCTGAAATACGCCATCGCCACCGCACTCGGAGCTGAAACCATCCGAGACTACTGGCGCCGATCGGACGGAACCACGCAGGTCGCCGCACTCAACACCTTTTTCAAGGACTTCAATGCTCAATCGAAGATGAAGGCAAAGCGTGGCAACCGAAGCGCTCCTGAAGCCGCCTTCGACAACCAGAAGGGAATCAAGTCACTGAAGATCTCCTGTGTTCCGGAACGCATGCTCTACACCAAGACCGAGTTCAAGGTGAAGCCGGGACAGCCCGTGAAGCTGATCTTTGAAAATCCGGATGCCACACCCCACAACCTCGTCATCATCGAACCCGGTGCCGAGGCCGAGACCGGCATGGCCGGCAACGCCATGGCCGCCACCAAGGATGGACTCTCAAAGGGATTCATCCCCAAGTCCAAGAAGATCCTCCACCACACCAAGCTCCTGAACCCCAACCAGAGCGAGACCCTCCGCTTCATGGCTCCCACGAAGCCCGGCAATTATCCCTACATCTGCACCTTCCCCGGCCACTGGGTCATCATGAAGGGCGTCATGGTGGTGGAGTAACAGGAGAGAACAAAGGGAACAGAGATGGAGGCTCGGTGAATGCCCGATTCGCTGCATTTCAAGGTCTCACCACCATGGGTTTTCAGCCACTTCGTCGATGTGGTGGCGGGCGTCCCGCCTGCCGGTTATTGGAGCGTCTCGCTCCAAGTCTTCAAAACGTTTTCAACAAGAAACAAAAAAGCCCGATGGATCGCTCCACCGGGCTTTTTCAATATCTTGGATGCAGGGTCTTAGATGACCTTCATCTTGCCACCGTAGACGGCGTTGCCTCCCAGGACTTCCTCGATGCGGAGGAGCTGGTTGTATTTGGCGACGCGGTCGGTGCGGCTCAGCG